>NZ_JBMDIS010000101.1:0-21458 GCF_057808775.1 Pseudomonas sp. FG86
CGCGCCCTTATCGCGACGCCCCCCCCCCCCCCGCCTTAAACTCTTTCACGCCCCTCTGAGTGAACCACAGACGGAGTCAAAAAAATTCGACAGCCAGTTTGACTAACCGCCAACGGCGCCGCATTTGAGATGCCAGCTAATCTAGCCGTTAGCTTCGATGCGTAAACAAAAATATCCAATCGCTGCTACACAGTCTTTAGATCGTTTATGGCTAGCTTCCACTAGTGGCAAAAAATCCAAAAACATCAATGGCTTAGATATCACATTAAAGGTTATGAAAGAAAAATAGCCTGCTTCGGAGCTTTCACAAACACAAAATTTATACCGTTTCACCAAACGCATAAATTACGAAATTGTAATGATTCCCTCACCCTGCTGTTAGCTTCAAAATCCTAAACTATCAAACCACAAAGGCTGCTAGTTAAGCAGACCTAGTAAACATCGAGGGCACAATGAAATTCATAAAACTCCTCTCTATTGGTATCGTACTGACTGGATTTATGAGTTCCGCTTTTGCTGAAGACGGTTTCGAGCGAACCAAAAATTTCAAAGATAACTTCCGAGCCGAGCAAGCTCGTCTATGGGGTCCTGATGTATCGGAGAAAAGTAAGCAGAAAATTGCTCAAGAAAAACAGAAAGAACCTAAGGGCATTAGCAGCAAGTCGACAACTAAGAGACAGTAAAAAACAATTAACACGATCAAAGCCATCGACAAAAAGCCAGATTAATATCTGGCTTTTTAGCAACCTCTCCCTAATTGTACTTATTAAATAATTTTTCAGCATCAAAGATAAATCCTGAGATGGATTATTCACTTTAAACTGAAAAGCAGCTAGAAATTTAAATACTCTCTTCGCCGGGCTCTTACTTTCAACGGGAGCCAGTAGCACTATCTCCTAGAATATTTTCACCATCCTGTGCAGTGTCCTTCCAGCGGCATAGAAGCAGTTGGCTCGCGTTCGTTTCAGTGATTATTTTGCAACCAACGTCTACAGGTAGATCAGAATCGCTGTCGCGCAAACGCCTGGAAAGGTAGAACGATCTGTCGCGAGGCCACTTGTCAGGATCTTTGATGCTTTTGGACATTCCCCGGCTATAAAACTCCGACGAATACGAGCGGCGGCCAGGATAAATCAGGGGGCCCGATTGAGACGACTGCACATCCAGCCAGGCCTGCACTAAATCTCGCTGGTTCTGAGGACGATCCTCAAGCACACCGTTATAGATAATACCGGCGCCCGCGACTGGCAGCATCAGAGCGCTCGCTGCAGCAGCCCAAGCAGTCTTTCTGCCCACTTCGCTGATACATTCGGCAAGGAGTAGCGTCCATGCAGGCAGAGCAGGAAGAAGATAGGTCCAGAGAATGTTACCAGAGAAAGTAAAGAAAACAGGTGTCGCCAATGCCCAAAGCCAAAGGTATACATCGAAGCGCTGCATCGTCCCACGCCTGCTAATAACGAGGGGTAGAAAGAAAGTCCAAGGAAGCAACGCTAAGCCAAGCTGAATCCATATGGTGCCGTAGGGCTTGGCGTGAGCACTCCCGTAGAGATCCCCGGCCCAATCACTTACAACATATCGGCTCCAGTGCTCGCCGACAAAAAAATACTCAAGGAAACCCGGCGTCTTCATTTCGGCTGCAATGTACCAAGGCACTGATATACCTAACATGAGAGCAATCCCCGTTACCCAAGGAAGCCTCAATACCCGATTCCATTGCTTGTAGATGACGATCCAAAAAAATGCTGGCGCGCCCATCAGTACCAAGGTCAGTGGCCCTTTAGCAAGCAGGCCCAAGCCGAGAGCTAAGAACATAAGGTAGGCATCCCCTTTGCCTGCGCACTTCATCCAACGCCAGAAACCATAGCTGGCCAACAGGATCGAGAACGATAAAACGGGGTCAGTCAGCACAACACCACTGGACACCAAGCCCAGCGCCGTGCCGGAAAAGATGATGGCTGCCCAAATGCCCGCCTTGCGCGATACCTCCTGTGTCGCGAGCCTGATGATGATGAAGCAGCTTGCCAAGTGGAGAAACCAGGCTGGGAATCGAGCAGCAAACTCATTGGTGCCGAATACCGTCATGCTCGCCGCTTGGGTCCAGAAAGACAGCGGTGGCTTGCCCCAAAATGGAACTCCGTAATCGAACATCGGAGTCACCCAGTCACTCAGTTCAACCATCTTGCGTGCCATTTCAGCGTAGCGTGCTTCAGAGGTATCCATCAGGGGATATACGCCCAGCCCCAGGAGACGCAAAAGCAGAATCGAACTCAGGATGAACCACAATGTTCGCTCGCTTTTCAAATTCAGCATTTCTTACCCTCGAGTGAGGAAGCCGGAGGATGAATAGTCATGGGTCGCGCTTCATTATTACTATTTAGAAAATAAAGGGGGCGGCGTTTGACCTCCGCGAGCGTTACGCCTACGTACTCGCCCACCAGTGCAACACCCACGCACATGAATGAAGCAATTCCGACAAGCAGGTGATGGATGTCAAAGGAGCCTGCTACCAGTACTGCGAGCAGGTAGCAGATGCTGGAGACAAAGAAACTGAAGCTAATGAGACTGAATATACGAAGCGGCTTGCGGGAGAAGCTGAGAATACTTTCGATGGCTAGGTCCAGCAGGCTAGCGGCGTTCCACTTGGTATTGCCGGCATGACGGGAAGTGCGATTGTAGGGTAACTCAATGGTGCGAAAGCCTACCCAGCCGATCAAACCCTTAAGAATTCTGGAGCGTTCGTCCAGCGCTCTTAAGGCGGCCAATGGAGCA
Source organism: Pseudomonas sp. FG86 (assembly GCF_057808775.1). NCBI lineage: Bacteria > Pseudomonadati > Pseudomonadota > Gammaproteobacteria > Pseudomonadales > Pseudomonadaceae > Pseudomonas > Pseudomonas sp. FG86. The sequence goes on from NZ_JBMDIS010000101.1 coordinate 2,770, forward strand.
GGACCAATCAGACGGAAGTCACTGACATCCACCGGAAGATCAACTTTCTCCACCAGGCGCTGCATGATCCAGTAATAGCTACGTGCACTCGTGCGTTTTAGCCAGGAGTCGCCAGTTCGCAAGTCGCGTTGCATGTTCACAACGTCGTAACCCATCTGCCAATGATATACCATACTCGAGATGAGTTCAGGTGGATCCTGAAGGTCGACATCAATGAAGATCAATGCGCTACCGCGTGCATGGTCGATCCCTGCACTTAACGCAGCCTCTTTTCCGAAGTTCCGACTTAGGAACAGGCATCGTACATTTGATCCATCTTGATAGTGTCGAAGTAGGTCTGCAGTTTGATCGCTACTACCATCGTCGACATAGAGAATCTCGCACGAAACAGGCAGGCGCTTTACAACTCTGGTGATGCGCTTGTGAAATTCCGGAATGGTTTGCTCTTCTTGAAAGCAAGGAACCACTATTGTTAACAAGGGGTCAGCGCGTTCGGAAAGCCGATGTGATGTCCGCATGATTGAATGTCCAGAAACGATGCGCAGTGAATCCGAGCGCAGTTAGGGTTAAAGTCACTAAAATCTGAGAGACAAGCGGTGAGAGATTGAATTTAATCAGAACCCACATACCTACACCATTACCGATATTAGTTGCCAACGAGACAAGTACAAACCTGATAGGTTGAAGCTTATAAATTCCCGTCGCCACGAAACTGAGCCTTCTATTACCAATATAGCTAATAATAGCGCCTATCACGCCTCCGCCAACGCTGGCTAACACTGGATCAGTAACTCCATTTACAATAAGCAGGAGAAATACAAAATAGTGCCCCCCGGTTGCTACGAATCCAATGCCTAGATAACGAATAAGCAAAGCTATGATCGACATGCTTGTATTTTCCATCTACAAAGACTAAACAACCCGAAGTGAAAAAAAAGTGAACTGCATGTAATTTCAGAACTAAATAATGCAGCACCTCGACAATAGCTGTGCCACCCAACAAACACCAAAAAACCCTAATAATAAACTGAACAAATAACTCTAGCATGATCCAGAGATTACAATTCTGATAAGAGCATATACATGATGGCACTTTAGATCTTGGACAATTAAGCACTTTCTCAAAACATGAAAACCAGTAACGACACCAATAATTACACCAATTAAGTATCAACTTACCAACCAGTGATCCATTTTCTCACGAGCGCCCATCAGTTTAAACAAGAAGCAACCTGCTAAACGTACGTGTCGTCGAGCTAAGCCCATATATTCAGTGTTTATTTTTGGTTGGGTAGCAAGCTAGTACGACCCAGAACTTGCTGCCACACCATCGACTTTCGTTTTTCGTTCAAAGCCTGAGGACTCACCTAAAGCAATTATCCGGAGTTAAGTCTTTAAGTAAGCCTAAGCCCCGAGCCAATTATAAACTTTCCAATAAACACCCTTATCAAGCCGCACTTCGACTGAGTCAGTGCTCATGCTTTGCCTGGATGTCACAGAAATCAGTTTTTTTCAAAATTCGCTGCTTCTGAGTGCAAATTCGCCGGCCTAAATTTTTTAGCTGGACTTGACTTACTTTTGGGGAGGGGGGCAAGGACTGACAATCTTTGGTTAAAACATGTCAAGGACCATAGAAAACGCCAGGCATCGCCTGGCGTTTTTCTATGGCCTCTAAAAATCCTATCGATGCATTCAATTTTTGTTGTTGACACATTGGGAAAACAAAGAATAACGAATCGTATTAAGCTCACCCCGCGAGTCTTCGTAGGTCATCAACCGTTGATACACCTCGCAAGTACGGGGATCCTGGGACTGACGCACAAATTTTGCAACATCAATCTTCATTCCATACTTGTAGTCCTGAATCTCTGGTATTGGCTTATTATTTTTCGCCGCATAGCTAGCCACGGCGTTCTGATGTTCCTGAATATATTGCAACTGCTTCTTTTCGGAAAACGTAGTAGCTTGTGAAACTATAGGCAAAACAGCTAGGGCTGCCGCAATGATAAGCTTTTTCATAAGGTCCTCTCAATATCAATCTTATTGGGAGTAACCTTATCAACTCACAGGCATCACCGGCATGACGGTAAACTTACAATTTTGAAAGGTGACAACAATATCCAGAATGAAAAGCCCACAACGTTGCTGTGGGCTTCTGTTATGGGCTATCAGCTACCCGCTTCATCACCATCATCATCTTTGCGGTGTGCCCATTGATACAGAGCAGGAAGCACCAACAGAGTAAGCACGGTAGACGAAAGAATCCCGCCAATCACCACTGTCGCCAGTGGCCGCTGAACTTCAGCACCGGTACCTGTTGCGAGAGCCATCGGGATAAATCCGAGGGATGCGACTAGGGCTGTCATCAGAACGGGCCTTAACCGTGTCAACGCGCCTTCATCTACCGCTTGCCGGAGGGTACGTCCTTCCTCCCGCAGCCCGCGGATAAAAGAAATCATAACCAGGCCGTTTAGAACTGCCACACCGGACAGCGCAATGAAGCCAACTCCCGCCGAGATAGACAGCGGGATATCCCGCAACCACAGTGCAACTACACCGCCGGTGAGTGCGAATGGAATTCCGGTGAAGACCAGCATGCCATCCTTCAAGTTGTTGAACATCAGGAACAGCAGTGTCATGACCAGAAGCAATGCGACTGGAACAACGATCTGCAGACGCTTGGCTGCTGATTGCAACTGCTCAAACTGGCCACCCCAGGTAGTCCAGTAGCCTGCTGGGATCTGCACAGTAGCCAGCGACTTAGTCGCTTCTTCAACGAACGAGCCTAGGTCACGGCCTCGAACGTTTGCACTAACTACTACCAGCCGTTTCCCATTTTCGCGGCTGATCTGGTTCGGGCCCAACTGCAAGTCAAGATTAGCGACTTGGGACAGAGGAATGAACCCTATCTGATTAGCATCCTGAGCAACATTAGCAGGCACAGGAATCAGCAAGCTGGACATACCCGCTACGTCAGTGCGCACGGTCTCAGGCAGTCGCACCACCATATCGAACCGACGATCGCCCTCATACAATGTACCTGCCTGGCGGCCACCCACAGCAATAGCAATTGAGTTTTGCACATCCGCGATGTTCAAACCGTAGCGTGCTGCTTTTTCGCGGTCGATGTTGATGGTTAACACAGGAAGGCCGGAAGTCTGCTCAACCTTGACCTCCGATGAGCCCGGTACCGCTTTAAGCGATGCCGCGATTTTGTTGGCGGTGCTGTTGAGCGCGTCCATGTCATCGCCAAAAACTTTCACCGCAACGTCACTACGCACGCCCGAAATCAGCTCGTTGAAACGCAACTGGATCGGCTGGGACAACTCATAGTTGCTTCCCGGGACACCTGCTGCGGCTTTCTGCACCTCAGCGATCAGCTCATCACGAGGCTTATTGGGATTTGGCCACTGATCCTGAGGCTTAAGCATTATGTAGGCGTCAGAGGCGTTAGGCGGCATTGGATCAGATGCGATTTCTGCAGTACCCGAGCGTGCGAACATCCGCTCTACTTCTGGGACCTGCGCTATTACCGCTTTCTCCAGGCGCTGTTGCATCTCGACGGACTGAGTAAGGCTCGTTCCGGGCACTCGCATAGCCTGCATCGCAAAGTCGCCCTCACTAAGGCTGGGAATGAACTCGCTACCCATACGACTTGCAAGTATACCGCTAAGTACGACCAGAGCTACTGCAGCCGAGAACGCAATGTTCCGGTGCCCAAGAACCCATTGCAGTATCGGCTCATAGCGCTGTCGGGCGGTGCGCATTACCACGCCCTCCTCTTCCTTGACCTTGCCAGTGATGAACATGGCGATAGCAGCAGGAACAAAGGTTACGGAAAGAATCATTGCCCCCAGCAGCGCCATTACGACAGTGAATGCCATGGGGTGGAACATTTTTCCTTCGACGCCGGTTAGGGCGAAGATCGGCAGATACACTACCATGATGATCAACTGGCCAAATATCAGTGGCCGGCGAGCTTCACCTGCAGCGGCAAAGACTTCATGGAAGCGTTCTGCTTTGGTGAGTATGCGACCATGCTTGTGTTGCGCATGAGCCAGTCGGCGGATCGCGTTTTCTACTATAACCACGGCACCATCTACAATAATGCCAAAGTCGAGTGCTCCCAAACTCATTAGGTTTGCACTAACTTTGTTGTTGAACATACCTGTGAAGGTAAATAGCATGGACAGCGGGATCACCATTGCGGTGATCAGTGCTGCGCGGATGTTGCCGAGGAACAGGAAGAGAATAGCAATTACCAGAATCGCGCCTTCCACCAAGTTCTTCTTCACCGTCGCAATGGCTTTTTCAACCAAGTTGGTACGGTCATAAACGGTCACAGCAACCACGCCCTTCGGCAGGGTGCGGTTGATGTCGGTCAATTTGGTGGCCACAGCTTGGGACACTGTACGACTATTTTCACCAATCAGCATAAATACGGTACCGAGTACTACTTCGCGACCATTCTCAGTAGCAGCCCCCGTTCGCAGTTCTTTACCGATGCTGACTTCAGCAACGTTGCTGATGCGAATCGGCGTGCCATCTACACTGGTAATTACGATGTTGGCAATATCTTCGATATTGCTTACCTGACCCGGCGCACGAATGAGCAACTGCTCACCATTACGCTCGATGTAACCGGCGCCCACGTTGGCGTTGTTGCTTTCCAATGCAACTACCAGGTCATTAAGTGTCAGCTTGTAGGTAGCCAACCGCTTCGGGTCCGGCGCAATCAGAAACTGCTTGGCGAAGCCACCGATGGTGTTGATCTCGGCAACACCAGGGACGTTGCGCAGCTGCGGCTTGATAATCCAATCCTGGATCACTCGCAGGTCGGTGGGAGTGTAAGGAGTACCATCTTCTTTGAGTGCGCCATCTTCCGCTTCAACGGTCCACAGGAAGATTTCACCAAGCCCGGTGGATACAGGCCCCATGACGGCCTCGACCCCATCTGGCAACTGTTCCTTTGCAACCTGCAAACGCTCGTTAATGAGTTGGCGGGCAAAAAAGATGTCAGTACCGTCTTTGAAGATCACGGTGACCTGTGACAAGCCGGAGCGAGATAGGGATCGGGTTTGCTGAAGGCCCGGAAGACCGGCCATGGCCGTTTCAACTGGAAACGTGATCCGCTGTTCGGTTTCCAACGGCGAGTAACCAGGGGCGCCAGTGTTAATCTGCACCTGGACGTTTGTGATATCAGGCACCGCATCAATGGGCAGTTTTTGGTAGCTGTAGATACCTATACCGGCCATGATTAGAACTGCGATCATTACTACGATGCGCTGCTCAATGGCGAATCTGATGATACGTTCAAACATAAGAAATCATCCTGTAAATTCGCATCAGTGGCCATGCTCGGCAGACGCTTTGCCAAGCTCAGACTTGAGCGTGAAGCTGCCACTGGTTGCCACTTGGGCACCCGATTGGAGGCCTTCGGTTATTTCCACATAGCCACCGGCACGGCGACCTAGAGTTACCCTGCGAGTGTCGAAGCCCTCAGTGGTCCTCACGAAAACTGCAGTTTTTTCCTCGACGGTCTGCACCGCTGACTCTGGAACAGCTACAGCAACTTGATCAGTTTGTGACGTGACTGCGATGCTCACGAACAGCCCCGGTCGCCAGGCCCCATTGGGATTGGTCAGAGTGACACGGACGGGCGCTGCACGATTCTGCTCGCCCAAAAGGCTGCCTACGTAACCCACCTTGCCCTCGACCTCAGCCTTCATGTCAGGAGAAGAAACCTTTACCGAGCGGCCAGTCACGACCTTTCCGAGATCGCCAGGAGGAACCGCGAAAGTTGCCCACACCTGATTAAGATCGGACAGGATGAAAGCATTGGTTGCCTCGCTGACCACCTCACCGACGGTCAGGTGCTTTTCCACTACAACTGCGTCGAAAGGCGCACGCAGTTCATAGCGGTTACCGCCTGCAGAATTGACCGAAGCGCCGATTGCTCCGACCTTTTGCTTAGCGTTGGCCAGTGATATTTCAGCTTCTTGCAAAGCTTGTCGCGCCTGAAGGTAATCTTGCTCGGCGGAGATTTTGTCCTGCCACAACTGCTTCTCGCGGTCAAAAGTCAAGCGTGCCAACTCAACACGTCGCTGTGCAGCTTGTTGCTCACTGCGCATATCCGAGATCTGTTGACTGGCAATCACCGCAAGGACTTGGCCCTTCTTGACCGACTCGCCCAGGTTCGCCTGAACGCTTTCAACAACTCCAGGAACGCGAGGTACCACATGTGCGGTGTGGTCCTCATCAAACCGTATTTCGCCAGGAAAAGTCACAATAGTGCTAATCTCACGGGGAGCAGCTGCTTCCAGAACGACGCCCGCAGCCTCAATCTGCTCGGCGCTAAGCGTCATCTTGCCCTCTTCCTCATTGGCATTTTCGCTGTGGCCTTCCTCACCGTGACCTTCATCCCCCCCGTCTTTAGCAGGTGCTACAGCAGTTCTCTCATGGCCATCTTCAGTGCCATGTTCGGCCTTACTGACTGGAGGCTGCTCGGAACTGGAGTTCCAGGCGAAACTGCCAAATCCGAGGACTGCCACAGCGATTACCGCGAGCGCGATCTTGCGTTTGTTATCCATTGCTACTCCTGCTGATCTTAGGTACCGGCTTATTCAAAGACGCATACAAGGAAAATGCCTGGCCTGTTCAGCGCGTATTGGCAGTCAAGCCGACGTCGCCATACACCCTTTCCACTTGAGCACGCGCATTGGTCGCAGCCGCCAAAGAGTCGAGGTACTGGCCACGAGCAACTATCAAGGTGCGCTGAGCATCCAGCACTTCGATGAAACCGAATTTGCCCATCTCAAATCCACGAGTTGCGGTATCCACGGCCTGTTGAGCTGAAGGCAGGATCGTCTTGTCATAGGACTCGACCTCCTGCATGGCGGTAGCCCACTGATTCACTGCGGTTTGAGTTTCGGAACGTAGCCTGAGCTCAACAGCGTTTCGCTGGTCTCGGGCCTGATCTGCGCGGCGAGAAGCGGAAAGAATGTTGCCCTGATTGCGATCAAACAGCGGTAAAGGCATCGACAGCCCCACGACATTGACCCTCTCGCGAATAGAGCGGTCGTATTGGCTACCAACACTCACGGTGAGATTCGGGATGCGCTGCGCCTTTTCCGCGCCTAGTGAGGCATCGCTCTTATCTATTTGAGCAAGCGCTTGACGCATATCTGCGGTTTGATCGAGCTTCGCCAGTAATTCTGTAGCTTGCGGCGGCTTGCCGGGAGATAGGTCTGGCGAGTCAAGACGATCAAATGCAGTGACCGAACTGCCTATTAACTGGGCCAATTGCTGGTAAGCCGTTGACTTCAAGGTTTCAGCGCGCCTTACCTGTAACTTGGCTTCAGCCAGTTGCACCTGAGCGCGCGTGGCTTCCACCGGCGAGGACTTACCGGCACGCACCCGTCCATCGACGATGCGCAGACCGCGTTCGGTGAGCTCCAATGATTGTTTTGCCAGATTCAAGCCGGTCTGAGCTCTCAAAGCAGCGTAGTAAGATTGAACAACATCTGCACGAAGGCTATTGACTCGACGGTCCAGCTCTAACTGCGCGACGCTTTGACCGTAGGTTGCAACCTCGACACGAGCACGTCGCTTGCCACCCAACTCTAACGGCTGACTAAGCGCGACAGTCGTCGTGCTGGTATTACGACGGGTGTCTTCTACTTGATAAGAAATTTCAGGATTGGGGATGAGTCCAGCCTGCTTGCGCACTCCTTCAGAGATTCCGATCTCTTGACGTGCTGCTGCAAGATCGGGGTTAGCGTCTATTGCCGTCGAAAGCGCTTCAGCCAGACTGAGACTCTGGGCAAATGCGGCAGGCACCCACAATCCAGACAAGACCATACAGAACACAAAGACTTTCAAAGGAAAGATGGGGGTTTTAGATAAAGCAATGTGATTATACCAGGGCACTTTGATAGTCCTCATGCACAAACTTTGATAAAGCTTGGCGAGAACGCCTAAACAGCTGCCAAGCTCCTCTGGATCAGGTGATGGCACTCTAATCAGCGATCACTATCAGAGGGGTGGCTATAAAATTACAATTTCGTTAGAAACCCTGGGGGGGATAGTCGAAATAGAAAGCTTTCAGGCGAAACGCAGGGATTTAGTGAAAAAGATTCTGGAAGCCCTGCAACGGTGGAAATACCTGATAACAGAATTGTAATCACCCCGTCACCGACTCGTTATCTTTGATCTGCAAATATGACCCAGGCGCTATTCTAAGTGCTCCACCGGGCCAAAACAACAGACTATACCCGCGTAGGTAAATCATAATAAAAACTGCCGTAATCAAAGGAGCATCGCATGAGACACAAAGTAACTTTGTATTTGGCTGCGGTTTCAGCTTTTTCTGGAAGCTATGCCCTCACGGCACAAGCGGAAGGTAAACCAGAAGGTTTTATTGAAGGTAGCAGCCTTACTGTTCTAAACCGCAACTTCTATTTCAATCGTGATAATCGTGATGCATCTGCGCCGACTTTCAACAGCGGCAAAGGCAATACCAACGGTTATTCCGAAGCTTGGGCACATGCGATAATCACTAAATTCAACTCTGGTTTTACGCAGGGCACTGTGGGCTTTGGTATAGATGCGTTTGCAATGATTGGCATCAAGCTTGATACTGGTGGCGGGCGCAACGGTGGCCGTAGCAGCTTTGACGTGCTGCCTGTTAACGGTGACGGCGAAGCACGTGATGAATACACTAAGGTGGGTGGAGCAGCGAAGTTTCGGCTGTTTGATACTGTCGTAAAGGTTGGAGATGTTTTCCCCGCAACACCCGTCGTGGCATCGGGAGATTCTCGCTTACTCCCTGAAAGTTTCCGCGGCGTGACGGTCGAAAATAGTAGCATTCAAGGCCTAACCTTGCAGGGTGGTCGACTGCATGCGATGAGCCAGCCTGGTTCCAGCAACTTGAACGATAACTTTGCCACATTTTATGCCGGCCCGGTCAACTCGCCTTGGATTGGGTACGGCGGCGGTGATTACCAAGTCAACGACAACATCACGGTGAGCCTTTACGCCAGCCAATTGAAGGATGTTTGGAATCAATACTATGCCGGTAGCAGCCTCACTTACCCACTCAGCGATGATTTGACGCTTATCGGCGGATTCAACTACTACAAAGCTGTAGATGAAGGCAAGAAGCGCCTGGGCGAATTCGACAACAATATATGGAGCGCCAAGCTCGGCGTCCGGTACGGTGCGCATACTCTTGCACTGTCTCATCAGCGAAACAATGGCGATGACGACTTCGACTACCTTCGTCAATCAGACTCAATCTTCGTTGACAACTCAATACAGTACAGCGACTTCAACTCACCGAAGGAACGCTCTTGGATGCTGCGCTACGACTTGAACATGACCAGCTACGGTATTCCGGGGCTATCGTTCATGACTCGTTATGCCAGAGGTTCTGGTGCAGACTATTCGAACGCCAATCAATTCTATATGCGCACTGATGGTAACGGCGATCCGCTCACGAATCAAAAACGTTGGGAGCGTGATATTGAAGTCAAATACGTCGTACAAACAGGTGCGGCGAAAGATCTTTCCTTGCGATTACGTCAAGCAAATACTCGTGCCACTGCATTCGAATCGGACTTGGATGAAGTACGCCTGATCGTTGAATATCCACTTTCGATACTGTGAGCCCTAAACAAGATCGATTTATTCATGTGACTCGCCTAAAACAAAAATAGCGAGCTTAAAGAATTCACCTTGAGTTGCTTAAATGCTCCTTTGGTAAAAGGTGAATATTTTGCGCCCCCCTGGGGCGCTTTTTTTTACCTAAAATTCGAGTAAATCTTCGAGTACGCGCACCGCGTCCCGATGGAGTTCATGACTGCACCAGTGACCGCCTTCTTCAGCATGAGAAAAATCGCCCTCATCTGCACGGAATAAAATGGCCATAATAAAAAAAACAACCCAACATTTCATAAGGTCAATTCAGCAGTAGAGAAATAACCCGCAACTGGTTGGTCCGAGCCACGATATAATATATCGCGATGTTATCAAGTGTATTGCTCACTGATTACAAGTACGTTATTTAGCCCCCACCCAAGTGGTTTTGAATTATCATTCCTGCCAATGATGACAGCGCATTCGCGTAGTTAAAACAGCTCAGTCATATCGAGACAAAATCCAATGCGAATTCTGGTAATTGAGGACGAAGTAAAAACTGCCGAATATGTGCGCCAAGGCCTTACGGAGAGCGGTTATATCGTGGATTGCGTACATACCGGATACGACGGGCTTTTTCTGGCCAAACAACATATGTACGAGTTAATCATCCTAGATATCAACCTGCCGGAGATGGATGGGTGGCAGGTACTTGAATTGTTGCGAAGAAACAATTGTCTTTGTAGAATTATGATGCTTACTGCTCGAAGTCGCTTGGTTGATAAAATCAGAGGACTAGAGAATGGTGCAGATGATTACCTAATTAAGCCTTTTGAATTCCCGGAACTGCTTGCTCGAGTTCGCGCACTGATGCGCAGGTCTGATAATCCAGCATCTGTTGAGATCATTCGCGTAGCCGATCTGGAGCTGGATCAAAGCCGTCATAGGGCGTTTAGAGACGGTCAGCGTATCGACTTAACAACGAAGGAATTCGCACTTCTGCACTATTTAATGAGAAATACGGGAATTGTCCTGAGTCGTACACAGATCATATCTCAGGTATGGGACATGAATTTCGACTGCGATACAAATGTTGTAGAAGTTTCAATTAGAAGATTAAGAGCCAAGATGGATGATCCTTTTGAAAACAAACTGATACATACACTCAGAGGCGTAGGATATGTTCTAGAAAAACGCTAGCGTGCTGTTCTTGAAGCAATCACATACGCTCCTGTGATTTCGCCGACTCACGGGCACTTCAGGTTTCATCCAAGTTTGTCTTTCACTTGGCGCTTCTGGCCTACCGCGTCGGATATACATTTCGGCGCGCAAAAAACTTGCTAATCGAAGCTTTCAACTCGCCTACCGGTCCAAAACCGTGGTGCGAAAAAACACCATACCCCCCCGAAACAGCGCTCGATAATGCTTATCCACAAGCTGGATTTCAGTGTCCAATGTATGTGGAAGCGTTCAGACCCGCTTTCACTTTAGGTATTTGTGAGTAACGTAGTTGCCGATGATAAAGTGTAGTTCAAGGAACGTGGATTTTTATCAGTTGATACTCTCATAATCTGGTGAGACGAACTACGTGACGGTGCCACGGCGCACATATCCATGTAGTTGCGTGTGGATATGATAAATCTACCGGGGCATGAAGCCTAAGCATGCCATGGAGTGGACAATACGGTCGTGACTTAAAGGTCGCATACTCTATGATCTCTGAAGGCGAGCAAGTGAATCACTCCGGCTCTCTAGATACCTTGCAAGCTCATTGCATAACGCTTTTAAACTCTACAGTGAAAGCTACATATTGAAACGATTACGGCGTTTTGCGTTGATGGTTGACGATATTCGACACCTCCCCTTGCCGTCGGGTTAAGCCGTCACACTTGCTCAATCGTCAGAACTTTTGCATTAGCTTGAGTATCGCCATAAGCGTCCGGGCATCACGCCTTGCGTGATTAAAAAGATTGCGGCAGCAACTGATCGATTTCACTCGCCCGCTGCGTCGGCAGCCGCGTGAGAGCATCCTTCAGATATGCATACGGATCATGACCATTCAGGCGCGCAGACTGGATCAGACTCATGATCGCTGCCGCACGTTTTCCGCTGCGTAAGGCCCCTGCAAAGAGCCAGTTCTTGCGCCCAAGGCCCTATGATCGGATCTGGTTCTCTGCCCAGTTATTGTCTATGGGTACAGCCCCGTCATCGAGGTAGCGCGACAGCGCTGCCCAGCGTTCGAGACTGTAATCGAGTGCTCTGCTGATGGCTGAGACTTCAGGCACGAGGTCACGCTAGGCAATCAACCTGGCGTGCAGCATATTCATCACCCGTACAGCTTTTTCTTGCCGTATTCGGAGTCGTAAATCCGGCCCCAGATCGCGACTTCGCTTTCAATTTCGTACAACAACTGGATATAACGCAGAGCTTGCTCCGCAAGCGTGCTTTTATTCTTAGCGTGCAGCTCAAAGAAATTACGTTGCGCATGAGCCATTCACCCGATCTCGGTCACGTCTAGTTCGAAGCTGGCTTTGTAACCGACACAATCATCGCAGACCAGCTTGTCCTTCCAGTCATTCAGGAAGTTGCGAGCGTGTTCTCCGGCGCGGCTAGGGCTGAAGTCGTGAACCACCGCTGCCGCGTCCGAGAACTGGCTGGTGGCATAGGACCAAATATAAGAACTGTGGGTTTTCTTAGTTCCCGGCATGAGCATTTGCACAGGTGTCTCATCGGCTTGAATAATCTGCTGCCCGAGAACCACGTCGCGCAGCGCATCAACCAGCGGCTGGAACTGAACCCCAGTCACGGCCATCTGGCCACCGTCGGTGAGGCTATGCACGCTAACTCCTCCTCTCTTTCTCTTCGTTAAGTAGCATCAGCCATGAATTCATTCAAAAAGACCGTTCAAGTCATTGCACTCGTTGCAACGCTAAATGCAGCCTCATTGTTACAGGCAGCGTAATCAATTGCCGTCTACAAAGCCCCTAACTGTGGCTGCTGGACCAGGTGGATCGCTTATCTGAAGGAGTGGTCGACTATATGGAAAACAACATTAGCGATATGAACGAGAAGCTCGGCGTACCCGTAAATCTGGCGTCGTGCCACACGGGAGTTGTAAGTGGGAAATTCGTCGAAGGCCATGTTCCGGTCACACAAATTGCTGAACTAAGTCGACGAGCCAATCTGGACGGAATAGCTGCCTTCGGTATGCCCGTGGGATCGCTCGGAATGGAGTCAGGTGACCGACGCAGCGCCTACCCGGTAATTGGGATGAGCAAGTCAAGGGGAGAGACGGTTTTACAGGATTTTCGGGCCCGCTAGTGGCTGAGGAACCGCTCTACTAAACTGGTTGAATACCGGATACCGGGTTTCGAAAAAGCTACAGCCGGCTGATCAAATCTTCCGGCTGGAGTCTGATTAGCGGATCGCTGTATCCAAGCAAATATTAGTCGAAAATTTCCCGTAAAAACGATTTCTTATGATAAACCTGCTCTTCCTGATGCCTCGACTGATTCTGATGGCCGTTCTGATATCCGTCCCGCCAACCACCACCGTGACCAGGCTGCGGCGCGGAGTGGCCGTGCTTAGTGCCGCGTTTGTTGTCATGGTGGCCAGAAGACGGCTGGGCATACACAGGTTCAGACGGAGGTGTACCTTGCAGCGACTGAGATACGCTCTGTGGAAGAAAACGAGCTTCTTGTTCTTCCTGCTGGCTACGCTCGATGATCTTGTCGAGTTCTCCCCGGTCAAGCCAAACACCTCGACATTGCGGGCAATAGTCGATTTCAACGTTTTGACGTTCCGACATTACCAACAGTACTTCTTTGCAAACTGGGCAGTGCATGGTTCTCTCCTCCAGCGAATGAGCTATATAAAACGCAGCAGCCATTTCACCGACGCAGCAGCCGCAAGCCATTGAATACGACGAGCAAGCTCGCCCCCATGTCGGCGAAAACGGCCATCCACAATGTCGCGAAACCAGAGAGAGCCAACGCCAAGAAGACAACTTTTATGCCCAGAGCCAAAATGATGTTTTGCTTTAGAACCGAGGCGGATCGGCGACTCAGGCTGATAAAGTACGCGATTTTTCGAGGGTCGTCGTCCATGATCGCAACGTCAGCTGTTTCGAGAGCTGTCGCTGTCCCTGCGGCTCCCATTGCGAAACCTATATCGGATTGCGCTAAGGCGGGGGCGTCATTAACGCCGTCACCAACCATCCCAACGGCGCCATATCTGCGTTTGAGTTCAGCGACTGCAGTCTGCTTGTCCTCTGGCATCAGATTTCCACGGGCATCCTCGATGCCCAATTGCTCAGCGATCGACCTCGCCGTCGCAGGATTATCCCCAGTCAGCATTACTGGAACCACGTTCAAAGCCTTCAAAGCAGCCACAGCTTCAACACTCTCCGGTCGGACTGTGTCTGCGACCGCGAATATCGCGGCGGGGCCGCTATTGCCGCATAGCACGATCACCGTTTTGCCAGTTTCCTCAAGCCGTGAAAGTCTGGCCTCCAGCTCCGAAGAACACACGCCCAACTCCTCAACCAAACGATGGTTGCCTAGATGCCAAAGATGACCGTCGATCGTGCCTTTCACGCCTCGGCCATTTAGCACACTGAAGTCACTGACAGGCAGAGCCACAGCGCCAGGCTGCTGCGATTTCCACCCATTGACCAATGCTTTCGCTACTGGGTGGGTACTTTGCTCATCAAGACTCGCAGCAATCAAAGTTGCCTTCTCGATAGACAAGTCACTGAATATATCTGAGTCAGTCAGAACTGGCTTGCCCTGAGTCAACGTGCCTGTTTTATCCAGAGCAACCACCTTCAGCAGGCGCCCGCTTTCCAGGTAGGCACCACCCTTGATCAAGATTCCATGCCGTGCGGCTGCGGCAAGACCACTCACAACAGTGACAGGCGTTGAGACGACCAAGGCACAAGGACACGCGATGACCAACAACACCAGGGCCTCATACAACCATTCACCCCACGTACCACCAAGCAGCACTGGGCCTAAAACGGCAACAAGAAATGCCACCGCCACTACGGCTGGGGTGTAATACCGTGCGAACTGGTCAACGAACCTCTGCGTCGGCGCCCGCTGAGACTGCGCATCCTGAATCGCGGCAGCAATACGAGCGAGCGTACTTTCGCCAGCGACTGCCGTGACAGTCGCCTCCACGACGCCGTCTGTCACGATACTGCCAGCATATAGCGGATCCCCCTCTGCCTTATCTACTGGCAAGCTTTCACCAGTGATAGGGGCTTGGTCGAGAGCAGCACGACCAGATTCCACCCTCGCATCCAGCGGTACCCGCGACCCTGTGCGAACACGAATACGGCTGCCGAGAACGACATTCTCAACCGGGTGTTCTTTCCAGCCAGCTTCGGTCATGACTTCCGCAGTCTCAGGAGCTAATGCAGTCAGCGATTTAATCGCGTTACGCGCTCGCTCAAGTGAGAGTGCTTCGATGGCTTCGGCAATAGCGAAAAGGAAAACCACCATCGCGGCTTCCGGCCACTTGCCAATCACCATGGCACCCAAGACAGCCAAAGACATCAAGAAGTAGATGTTCAATGTGAAGTTCTTTACAGCGATCCACCCCTTCTTCAGAGTTGGTAGACCAGCAGTAAGAATGGACAGCGCAGCCAAGGACATTACAGGCAAAGAACCCTCCTGTCCGGTCGTCCAAGCGATCACTTCAGCGGCGATGGCAGCTAGACCGCTGACCGCCAGCAGCCCTTTCAAGCGCGTCGTCAGAGCAGGTGAAATGGCATTCGGGGTTGCGCCGGCCTCGATGAGATTGGGCCCCATATCCAGCGCGGTCAAAGCGATGACTATCGCCTTCGGATCATCCAAGCGATGATGCACTGTCAGCTCACGATCCAACAGATTGAAATCAAGTCGTGCGATGCCAGGCATCGGCTCTAAGCGATTACGAATTAGCCGCTCTTCGGTAGGGCAATCCATCTTATCAATGCGATACCGAACCAGGGTCGTGCCTTCTGGCTCAGCCATGGCCGAATGTGAAGTCACCGCCCCTGCGGAATCCACTTTGCTCAAACAGCAATGGTCGGCATCGGAATGGGCTTGAGCTGAAGTGCCATGATCGTGTGCGCTATGGTCTTGATTATGGTCGGTGGACTTGGCTCCACAAGGCTGAGAATCCTTCGAACCGCACGCATGCGATCCCGTTCTGCCCAAGCTCTCGGCGTGATCAGGCCCATGCTCAACATGATGTGCACGAGAATGAACCTGTTTGGCGAAGGTCTCGCGGGGGTCAGCAGAACAGCAATCGTCCGACTTCGGCACGAGGTGCAATTTGGCTTTCGACGGGTTTTCCTGGCTCATGACGCATCTACCAATAAGGATATGGCGTCATTGAACAGCCTGTAGTAGCTACAGTGTCAAGCAATGAGTTTGAAATTTCGACTGGGCCGAGGGCGCCGCTCGAGTCTACGTCCCTCAGTGCGAGCGCCTGATAGCTGCATGCTGCGATGCATCAGCCAGGTTGGTCAGCACCTCAAATGCCCACTCAGCTTTCACCCTGGGAGTCATGCATATCGAGCAAGTCGTCAATCGCGTTGTGAAGCCTACGAGTAAACGTTTGGAGAAATCCGCCATGATGGTTTTCGACGCCATTGGCATGTGTCGGCTGTAGACCTCTCTAAGCGCTCATTACCATCGGTAGCCGACAGGGTTAAGGGTAGAAATATCCAGAAAGCTCCTCGACACAGTCGCACCAGCATGTCCTCCTCAACAACCCTACTACAAGCTTTTCGGCATTAATTAGGAGATGCCCACTGGAAATCCGGTGACACCTGCTAACCGAGAATAAAACCCCGCCATGTCTGGCGGGGTCTCATCAATCACCCTTCTTGTGCTTATGCACGTCCAGGTCGGGATGCTTAGGCTTGTTCTCGGGGGTTACACGGCGACGCTGGTCTGTCTTGCCGGTTGATTCGGCAATTGGCTTGGGCCCAGGTTTGATGGCCATAGAACTTGCTCCTTCAGTTGATAGGTATATGCCCTGGCAAACGTCTGCCGTGTAAGCGTTCGCTCAGTACGGTCACGAGATTGAGGGCCCCAAACACTATAGCTTGATATTTTTATGCCAGCAGTGGCGCACCACTTTAGTAAGCGTCTGCCGAACACATCTTGCACCAGCCCGTTTGGTGTAGACGGACGCTCGAAAGACCCTGTCGAGACTATCGCGCTATTCGGTTTCAATGGCAGCTTGCTCCCCTATGCTCTTGACTCGTCTAGGAGCAGCAACCAGAGCGAGCCCCAGCAGCGGGTTCGAACAGTGACTCAATAATCGTACAGTCTGGAGTGTTCGAGCCTAGGCATCTTGACTCACACGTGCCTGCCATTGAGAGCAGCTCTATCCGGATCTGCAGGAGCTTAGCTACCTTAGATTCCACTTCTGCCAAGTGCTTCTTGACCACCGACAACGCATCAGCACACGGACGATCAGCATCTGCCGCGAGCGCAATGAGTTCGCGGATATCGTCGAGTGGAAAGCCCAGTTCACGATTCTGCCTGATGAAGATGAGTCGTGACCGATGCTTTTCGGTATAGATTCGATGCCGCCCTGTCGACCGTAGGGCCGGAGGGAGAAGGCCTATTTTCTCGTAGTAGCGAATCGTTTCAATGTGGCAACCCGTTGATTTCGACAGCGCTCCGATTCCTGACATCCAAACTCCCCAAGCATTTTCTTGAACCTGTAGTAGCTACAGATATTAACCTGCTCAATCGAAAAATGATTTCACGCGTTTTAAGGGCATTCCGTGGACAGAGAACAGCTAGAGAAGAACCAGATTCCCGTTTACTTCGTCGCGGTCATTGTCGCGGCTATCGGGGGCCTGCTCGCACCTGATGCCTCTCAAGCGTTAGGTGCGTTGGTGACACCAGCCATCGCTGTGCTGATGTACGCCATGTTTCTGCAGATCCCATTCTTGGATCTTCGCAAAGGGCTTGCAAACAAGCGTTTCATGACCGCGCTGCTGACCGCCAATTTCGTCGCCATCCCCCTGTTGGTTTGGGCGTTGACGATGGGCCTAGCCGACCACCCGGCGATTTTGGTGGGCGCACTATTGGTCTTGCTGACGCCTTGTATCGATTATGTTGTTGTGTTTACCCATATCGGTAAGGGCGACTCCAAACTGACTCTGGCGGCAACACCATTACTACTCGTGCTTCAGCTTGTGCTACTACCCCTCTATCTAGCCTTCATGGTGAGTGATGACTCGGCGGTGGTTATATCGGTCGGCCCATTTGTTGAGGCCTTCGTAGTGCTGATCGCTTTACCCTTGGTCTTGGCAGTAGCAACAGCTGCCGGGGCAAAGGGGTCACGCATCGTTGAGGGCTGGAACAATGTATGGGCTTGGATGCCTGTGCCAGCTATGGCGGCTGTATTGGTCGTAGTGATCGGCTCTCAGATTTCAACGGTGGTCAGAGACATGGACAAGCTGCTGCCTGTTATTCCCGTCTACATTGGTTTCATGCTCTTGGCACCCGTGGTGGGTGCGCTGGTGGCTCGGGCGTTTAAGTTACCGGCTAGCACGGCAAGATCTGTCGCTTTCAGCAGTTCGACACGAAACTCATTGGTAGTTCTACCATTGGCATTGGCCTTGCCCGAGGAAATCAGAGGGCTCGCTGCGGCAGCAGTGATTACTCAAACGCTGATTGAGTTGGTCAGCGAACTAATTTACATCCGAGCAATTCCTGCTTTGGTGTGGCGCAAAATGTAGATGCCAGGGAAGACATAAGCACAAAACACCCTGCGCGATTAAACAGGTGCCCACCTGTGCGGCAGCAGCTTGTTAATCTCACTCGCGCGCCGCGTCGGCAGGCGCGTGAGAACATCCTTTAGATAGGCGTACGGATCATGGCCATTCAGCCGCGCTGACTGGATCAAGCTCATGATCGCCGCAGCCCGTTTTCCGCTGCGTAGCGACCCGGCGAAGAGCCAGTTCTTGCGCCCAAGAGCCCATGGCCGGATCTGGTTGTCGGGTAGTCAGACGCGGTTGCCCGCGTCCAACCCCCTAAGAA
>NZ_JBMDIS010000102.1:0-20861 GCF_057808775.1 Pseudomonas sp. FG86
GTCAGATCAAAAATACGCGGACACCATCGCCCTTAATGCTGGAGTTCGGAAGGTGTGTTCGCCGGCCCCTTACCAACGGACTCGGTTTCCGCTATCTCTATTTCGATGGTGGATGCGAAGGAGGCCGGCGCATGTTGCTAGCTCTACTGCAGAATGACAAATCGTCGGGGATCGGATTATTGCGCAGGGAAATTTTTCCGAACGCCCTTGAATTTTTGTCTTCTGTTCCTACCTAGGGTTTTACGCGATGCCGAATGCGGGTCGCGTCTCAAATCACTTGGAGAAAACTTAGGAGATTTAGCAATGGCTACTACTCTTTCGTTGGCCCCACTTTTCCGCCATTCGGTCGGCTTTGACCGTTTCAATGACCTTTTCGAATCGGCGCTTCGCAGTGAGGCCGGAACTTCCTATCCTCCCCACAACGTCGAAAAGCACGGCGATGACCGTTATCGAATTGTCATCGCGGTGGCAGGCCTTGCTGAGGCGGATTTAGACATCCAGGTTGAAAAAGGCGTTTTGACGGTCGCTGGTGATAAGCGAGAAAGCAACGAAGATGTCACCTACCTGCATCAAGGTATCGCTCAGCGGGCGTTCCGGCTGTCGTTCCGCTTGATGGATCACATTGAGGTGCAGGGCGCGAAGCTCGCCAACGGTTTGCTGAATATTGACTTGCTCAGAGTTGTACCGGAGGAGGCGAAGCCTAAGCGCATCATGATCGGAGGGGGTGAATCTACTGACTCTAAGCCGGTCAGTGAGCAGTAAGGTGAACAATGAGGCGCTCTTTGGAGCGCCTTTTTTTGAGTATCACTGACAAGCGGTAGCTCGAAAAAGTGGAACTCCCGCTCATGACCCCCAGTCAATTTTTCTGTCCAGATAGGACACATATTCCTACCGACCGTGGGCAACATGACAGCTCAAGAGGCGCACCGCGACATCAGTTATTACCTGATGCATCGGTACAACGGGATTCGGCCTCATCAATTCAACGATGGGCTGGCGCCAGCTCAGGCCGAAAAAAAATTAACGTCGTGTCCGGGATTAGTTGACCACTACATGATGTGACGCTCATGCGCTTCTGTGGAGGCTGGAAATGGAGCGCGTTCTTTCGAGCCATGATGCTGATAATTTTCGCGTCCTCCTTCAGGTTCGGCTTGAAAAACGATTGAGTCAATTTTGGACGCTATGACATGGAGCCATGTCTGACTTTTCTTCAAGGCATATGCTCTGAGCATCTGATGGATGCAGCTGCTCGATCTTTCTTCATTCATAACAGATAGCCTTATCAGGTGCACCAAAGGGTCTGTCGAATGCCCTCTATTTCTTTTCACCGCGTCGTTGCTTTGTTGCGCCGGCAACGCTCCGAGCAGTAGAGCACCTCCTCCCAGCAGCGCGCCCATTTCTTTCTCCAAGTAAATGGTAGGCCACACGTCATGCAGGTTTTGACTGGGAGCTCACTCTTTTTCAAAACGACTGACCTTCATCCAGTTTTGCGAGTAACAACTCGCCGCGTCGCCATAACGCCTGCTGTTTGGATTCATCCATGTGGTCGAGGTTTTTATAAATCATGGCCATGCGCTGGTTGCCGCGAAGGCGGTCGCCGTGGCGCATCAGGAAGTGCCAATAGAGCGAGTTGAACGGGCAGGCATCGCCTGTCGTGCTTTCGCTTACTTTGTATGCGCAGCCACGGCAATAATCAGACATACGCTTGATGTACTGCCCGCTCGCGCAGTAGGGTTTCGAGCCTAGATATCCGCCGTCTGCGTGCATAACCATGCCGAGTGTATTGGGCAGCTCCACCCAATCGAAAGCGTCCATGTAGATCGCCAGATACCACTCACATATCTGACTCGGTGCGATACCTGCCAGCAGGGCGAAATTGCCAGTCACCATGAGACGTTGAATGTGGTGAGCGTAGGCATGCTCAAGGCTCTGGTTGATGGCTTGGCGCATGCAATTCATCTGCGTGTCGCCCGTCCAGTAGAACTCTGGGAGCGACCGCGAATTACCGAATGCGTTGCCGTCGGCATAGTCAGGCATCTTCAGCCAGTAGACGCCTCGGACATACTCCCGCCAGCCGATCAGTTGTCGAATAAAACCTTCGGCGGCGTTCAGCGCAATGCTGCCCGACAGGTACGCCGATTCAACATCGCTGCACAGCTGACGAAGATCTAGCAGTCCAATATTCAGCGCGGCGCTTATTCGGGCATGAAACAGGAACGGCTCGTTACAGGCCATCGCGTCTTGGTAGTCGCCGAAGGCTGCCAGGCCCCAGTCGAGGAAGTAATCCCAGAGGGCCTGAGCTTCGGCATGGGTTACCGGGTAGTCGAATGTGTCGAGCGTGCCGTAGTGGCTTGCGAAATTTTTGGCAACTAACGCAAGAACATCTCGGGTAATTGCGTCAGGAGTAAAACGTGCGGGTGATGGAGGCCTTACGCCCTTGGGTAAAGCCTTTCTGTTTTCTGCATCAAAGTTCCATGCACCTCCGACCGGGCTACCGTCCCCATTGAGTAATAGCCGGCTCTTGCGGCGCATCTCGCGATAGAAGAACTCCATGCGCAGCTGCTTTTTGCCATTCGCCCAGGT
Source organism: Pseudomonas sp. FG86 (assembly GCF_057808775.1). NCBI lineage: Bacteria > Pseudomonadati > Pseudomonadota > Gammaproteobacteria > Pseudomonadales > Pseudomonadaceae > Pseudomonas > Pseudomonas sp. FG86. The sequence goes on from NZ_JBMDIS010000102.1 coordinate 2,584, forward strand.
AAAGAACTCGGCACGGGAGCAGAGAAAGCGAGAATCCGAATGCCATTTTATCGCTAAACCACAGTCCTTTATCGATTGCTCCAAGCGCCAGTCGCCGCACTCGGTGATGTGGATTTCATCCGGTCGCAAAAGTGCGCGCCACCGCTCTAACTCGCGAGGCACCGATCCAGTATTTTCTGGGTCATCGAGCTTTACGTACTGCACCTTGACTCCCCGTTGCTGCAACGCCTCGGCGAAGTGGCGCATAGCGCTGAAGATAAGGGTGATCTTTTGCGGATGATGAGGAGCATGGCTGGCTTCTTCCATCACCTCGACCATGAGCACGGTATCGCATTCGATATCAACGGCCTGTAGTGAGGCGAGATCGAACGACAGCTGATCACCTAGGATCAGGCGAAGGCTGCTAGCTTTATTCATCATTACCTCTTGCAGGCGACGTCTTGCTGCCAGTGGCGCGTTTGGTATCAGGCACTACGCAGCCCTCATCGCGACACCGAACGCTGCCATCAGGATGGGGCAGCCATGCTAGATGCGGACGCAAGCGACAAAATAGGCGATAGCCAAGGTTTAGAAGTGGCCTAGTCGAACGCCATGATAACGGCTCCGCCCAGATACCAAGGCCCGCTGCTCGCCAGCTCCAAAGCGTCGCGTCTAAGCCAGTGACCCAGGTTCCATCGCCCAACCTGGCGTGCAGTATCGACTGCATTTCAACGAGCGTGAACCCAAGAGATTTTGCTTCGAAGGTAGGATCGCTGATGTCCACAAACAGGAGACGATCCGGTGCTGCTCGCACATTTAGGATCTTGATCTCCCGGGCGCAAAGAGGGCACTCGCCGTCGAAATAAAGCGTCAGTGGCCACCGCTCATTCTTGTACAACTACTGATGCCTTGTATAAGTTTTTAGACAAGATATGCTCAAAAAACTTCGATGACAACCGGGCCTAATCCTCGAGGCGAAATCAGGTTCCAAGCGGTGCCTGATCCGGGATTTCAGGTTTGTTTCTGGGGCTGGAGCTGAGACGTGTGGCCACGGCAGCTTGCCGACCTGATTGTGACGTTCGTCGCCTCACTGCTTTTCGTTCGTCTGATAGCTAAACGTGTTGCTGATAACGCCGATAAACCTTTTAACACCCAACAGGCGGTTTTCCATGTTCAATAAAAAAATCAAGAATCAGCTTGAGGCTCAAGCAGCCGAGTTGTCGGAGTTGCGACAACTGCGTGATGGCCTACACCGTGAAATGCTGACGCTGAGTATCGATACTAATTTTGCAATTACCACCTGCAACGAGAATTTTGCACAGGCTTTGGGGTACACCCAGAATCAGCTTATAGGTCGTGCCATGGCCGACATTGTTCCGCAGTACGTTTCCAAACTTCCCTGTTTTCACAATTTTCGGGCGGCTGTCGCCGCCGGTAAGTCGATATCTGATGAATACAGGTACCTGCATGCTGACGGCTCATTAGTGTGGATTCATGCTCATTGGCAACCCGTAGCTGATGCGACTGGCCGGTTGAGTCATATCGCAGGCTATGCGACGAACATTACGTCCAGAGTGGAAAAGGCATCGGAAAACGCATCGTTCATTGACGCGCTACTGCGCTCGACGGCGGTCATTGAGTTCGATCTATCCGGGCATGTAATCACGGCGAATGAGCAGTTTTTAAAAGCGATGGGTTACAGCCTGGGACAAGCGCAAGGAAGTCATCATCGTATTTTCTGTCGGCCAGAGGAGGCTTCTTCCCAGCAATACAGGGATTTTTGGTTGACGTTGAACAAGGGTGAGTTTGTCGCTGGCCGATTCCAACGTGTTGATAGTCGGGGTCAGACGGTATGGCTGGAGGCGAGCTATAACCCGGTCTACGACACCGAAGGAACACTGCGCAAGGTAGTTAAGTTTGCAACGGTTATTACCGAACAGGTTGCCCGTGAACACCAAGTCAGTGATGCTGCACAAACGGCATTTGAAATCTCCCAGCAGACTGACGTTACTGCTCAACGTGGTGCGATAGTGGTTAACGACACTATGCACACCATGCGCAAAGTCGCTGGGGATATGCAGGCTGCCTCGGGTGGCGTCGAAGCGCTTGGAAAGCAGTCGCTGTTAATCAGTTCGATCATTCAGACCATCAGTAGTATTGCTCAGCAAACGAACCTTTTGGCATTGAACGCTGCGATTGAGGCTGCACGCGCAGGTGAGCAAGGCCGAGGTTTTGCAGTCGTCGCGGATGAGGTTCGACAATTGGCCGGGCGCACCAGCACGGCGACTGAGGAAATCGCATCAGTTGTTTTGGAAAATCAGAAGCTGGTGGATCAAACTATAGCGGAGATGGCGAACAGTAAGTCCCAAGCTGAGCAAGGTCTTGAGCTAGCCACGCAGGCAGGGCAAGTTATTGTTGAAATTCAGGACGGAGCCAAGAAAGTTGTTGAAGCGGTTGGTAAGTTTGCGACTCAGGTGGCTTAGCACGCTCAATCGTACTGTGTTGGAGTTCGCCCCTAGGGAGTTGTCGAGTGTGTGCAAAGTGAGGGGGAACAACACATGCTTGGCGAGATCGACGGTTCGGGCTTGTTAGGGTTGTCGTTGAGCTTTGGCCTTCGTTACCAGTCATAGTCACATCCGGCAAACCAACCACGCTTGGCTAGTTGTTCAGTTACGTCAATGACGCCCGAGTCACCAAAAAAACCGGTGGTGTTTGGGTAGTGAATACCTGCCAGCGACACCATCGACACCTCGGTCTTGCGGCCGAAGTACGATAGAAAATGCCAGCCGCCAGCTGTACTCCCCACGTGTGGAAAATTGATCGCAGCTTTATCTGTTATGTAGTGCTCGCGTGAGGCGCGTTTGAGATCAAAATCAAATAGTGGCTGAATCATGGAAGCTTTCTGAGTTGGGCTAGACCTTGCTTGATGTGGCCGGCGTTCTCGCCGATGGTCTCAAGGGCGCCACGCACGTTGTTTGCCTTGTCCCGGCGCCACCGCCTCCACCACAGAAGAAGTCGACAACGATCTCATTGTCCTGAGGGTTGAAGCCGAGTCCGTATTGGGTTTTGAAATCGAAGGGGGGGCTTCTGCTGTGCGGACATAGGGGATCCTCGCCGGTTGGCGTGATTCGTTGAAGTGGGTGATATGCTTTGCTGCTTATCAAACAAGGACGTGGGTAATGGCCGGTAAAAAGCTTGAAGCGTTCCGCGAGTGGTTCACGCCGCGTAAGCGGTTATGGGCAGGGCTCGCTTTGCTTGTCACTGGGGTATTCGGGCCGCTTTTGTATCCAAGCATAAATGGCTATTGGAGTATCTTTATTGCTCCTGGGATCATGTTTATCTGCAATGCAAGGAATCCCGAAGCTCGCGATAAGCGCTGATAGCCTCGCCGTCTGGTGCTGTTCGGCGATAGGGGTATTACGGGGGACCGGCATGGAGCTGGATTAAGGCGTGTTGCTTCTTCCGCAGTTGCGGCGGTCTTCCCGGTAGCGCTGCGCGTCGCTTATGAACCGACCGCAAGCGGCTTCTGGATGTAAAACTCAGCTGCGTCGGGGTATTGGTCCAGCGCTTCGCTCAGCGTCACATACTGGCAGTCAACACCTACTCTCGCGCTCTGGCATCCACGTAGGCCTTGGGCCACGGGATGTCGGTGTCGCGGTGATCGCAAGCGCCGTTCCGCGTAAACACCTGGGCCTTTGCCAGGTGGGTGACGTACCCAGAGCCACCAAAGCCCCAGAACGATAAGCCGTCGCCGACGTAGGCGTGACTGTGGCTGTCTTGCAGGTAGAACTGGCCGTCCATGGATTATCTCCAGTTAGGCGCCGGCCTCCGGATGCAGCGAGAAAGATTCTTATTGAAGGTCGCGGCGATAAACTCAGCGCATTCTTAACAGGGAGCATCGCTGCAATGGAACTGAAGTCGCCGAGCAAAAACATATGGATAGTGGGCGGCGCCGGGGTGATCGCTGGCGCCGCCATCATCGCCACCAACTCAGAAGGTTTTGTGCATACCTTGGGTGTTGGCATTCTTGCAGGGGGGCTACCGCTTTCGCTGCCGGTGGCCGGTTTGTTGGTGATACCTTTACGGCCCCATCAATGTTTCCGTAATCGAGCAGGCTGACAGTAAACCACCATAGCTTGATCGGAATTGATCAACGGCGGAAACGAAATTTTGACCAACCATGCTTGTATTTAAATGACCCCGTGTCTCCTCGAAGGACATAGAGGGACGTCCGGTAAAATGCTGTAAATCGAGAGAAGCCGAAGCTTCTTATCTTTTTGTAGACCCAAACCCATCCGTGGTGATTGGTAGTTTTGGTGGGTCTCAACACCATTGACGCGTTCCTTGTAGGGTTAATTTGGCGCAGATGATAGCGATGTGCCCCTACGCAAAGGCTGTCAATTAATAACGGAGCGGAACTTCTTGTCGCGACGGGGTCTTTGGCCAAATTCGTTTGAATACAGCATCTTGCCAACCTTATCCAACTGAGTTGGTTTTTACCCTTGATCCCGCCTTGTATGCGGGTTTTTTTCGCCTGGAGAAAAGACAATGGCGCGAATTTCAGCTATCCAAGCGGGCAGTCGTGACGCGTTGGCCTTCCTCGATATGCTCACTTGGTCCGAAGGGACCAGCACATCGCCGGCCACCGCCCTGGATGGCTACGACGTCATCGTGACGGGCATCGACAGGAAGCCTGAGATCTTCACGGATTTCAGTGATCACCCTCTTCGCAAATGGACGACGCTCGAAGGTCATCAACAGTAAGGGGCTGACATCTAATGCCTCGTGCCGGTACCAGCAGATGCTCAAAGATTGGCCGTATTGCCGAACGCTGCTGGCTTTGCAGCACATCCGCGAATGCCGCGCACTACCGGACGTGCATGCAGGTCGGGTCGGAACCGCAATCGAAAAGTGCCGGAATATTTGGGCAAGCCTGCCTGGTGCAGGGTATGGCCAGCGTGAACACCGGCTTGATGATCTGATCCAGCAGTACCCCTTGGCGGGTGGAGCACTGTCATGACGGCATTACGGAAAGTGTCCCAGCGCAAGCGCAACATACCCTTCGTCATCCGTTTCCCGTGCTTGTTGATCAGTAAGTATTTGGAATGGGCGCGCACGTCCCTTTCTGTTATCTCCCTAACCAATTTCCCGAGGCTGTTTTCTCCGGCTTCTGTTCGCATCAGAGTTCTGAGTTTCTGCCTGGTCAGATAGGCCAGATCAGCTTTGGTTGATCGCTAGCAAAAACTGACCTTCGACACTTTGTGACCCGCGCATTGGAGTAGGGATTTCCCTAACCGCTTTTCCAGTATTCCTACATTTGAATAGGGATGATCTGATGGTTGCATTGGTGTCAATAAGCCACTATTTGGCCAGGGGCTCATAACCTGTCCACCAGAGGCGACAGGTTATGAGCGGGAGACAGGCAGTGAGCAAACAGACTCCATCCATTCTGCAGCTTTTGCCCGGTTTCGCGTGAGGAGTGCCAGCCAACTGAACTACAACGATCTTTATATGACATCAATTCTTCGAGCTGACTGATTCCGCTTGTGAATTTCAGGTTCCGAAGTCACGAGAAATCGAGCCGGTAGGTGCGTTGGCGGCATTGTTCGACTTTTACGGATGTTGGCTGCCGAAGTAGCGTCCATGTTGTACCGACCTTCCTCAGAGAGATAAAAATGAACGTCAGGAATATGAATCTGGCTCCAAGGTCTGCCGCCTTCTTCTCACTCATTGTCCTAGTGGTTTTTGCTCTGGGCATTGTCGCCGTGATGCAAATGGGCAAGCTTCGAGAGTCGGAGCAAGATGTCGAAACTAATTGGATGGCGAGCATCCGTGAGATTGGCAAGATGCAGGTGGGCGTCTTGCGTCTGCGTCTGGAAAGTATCCGTATCACCGTGACCACTGACGAACAACAGCGCCAAACCCGCATCGCTTCGTTGAGCGGCTACCGCAGTACGCTGAAGGACACCATCAGCCATTACGAACCCCTGGTTACCGGGCCGGCAGAGAATGAGCTCTACCGGGCAGTCGAAGGCGATGTGCAGCAGTATTTCAAGCTGTTGGATGAGCTGGAACCTTTGTTGCGAAGTGGTGATGACGCCGCAGCTGTTGCCCTGATCAACACCCGCATCAGTCCGATGACCAATACCCTGCAAGACAACCTGAACAAGCTTGCGGACTTCAACGATGAGGGCGCCAAGCGTTCAGGTCTGGATGCTGCCGCGACGTACAGCAATGGTGTGACGCTGGTGATTGGCTTGCTGGTGGCGACCGTCATACTTACCGTGGTGCTGGCTGCAATGCTGACCCGCAGCATTACGACGCCCATTAGCGATGCGTTGGCCGTGGCCGAGCGCATCGCCGGCAGCGACCTGTCCAAGGAGGTCGTGATCATTGGCCGTGATGAAGCCGGTCGCCTGCTGGCCGCTTTGGCGAAGATGCAGGGCAACCTGCGGGAAACCATCGCTCGTATCGCCGATTCCTCCACCCAATTGGCGTCAGCGTCTGAAGAAATGACTGCTGTAACCGAAGAGGCCAGTCGCGGGTTGGTGCGACAGAACGATGAGGTCAATCAGGCCGCGACGGCAGTGACCGAAATGAGCGCTGCGGTGGACGAGGTGGCACGCAATGCCGACGCCGCCGCCCAATCTTCCCGCGAGTCCATGGAATTCACGCGCTCGGGTATCGAGAATGTGGCGCAGACTCTCAAAGCCATCGAAAGTCTGGCCAGCAACGTGGCCAGCACGGGTGACCAGGTCAAGGCCTTGTCAGGCAAAGCTCAGGACATCAGTAAGGTGGTCGAAGTGATTCGCGCGATTGCCGAGCAGACCAACTTGCTGGCGCTTAACGCTGCTATTGAAGCTGCCCGCGCGGGCGAGCAAGGTCGCGGCTTTGCGGTGGTGGCTGATGAAGTGCGTGCCCTGGCCCACCGCACCCAGCAGTCGACCCAGGAAATCGAACAGATGATCAGCGCGATTCAGGCGGACTCGACCCAGGCAGTGGGCGCCATGAACGTCAGTGCCCAGATGGCCAGCAGCTCAATCTCTGTGGCGCAGAATGCCGACCTGTCGCTCAAGCAAATCGCTGAGGCCATAGCCCAGATCAATGATCGCAACCTGCTGATCGCCACCGCCTCCGAAGAGCAGGCTCAGGTGGCCCGCGAGGCGGACCAGAACCTGACCAGCATCCGAGAACTGTCGATCCAGAGCTCGGCAGGTGCCAATCAGACCGCCAGCGCCTGCAGTGAGATGGCCAACCTGGCTATTGAACTCAATCATCTGGTGGCGCGCTTCAAGGTATGACATGCGTCGTTGTCCTGGCCTGTACTTGCCATATCAGTCGCACCCTCATCGGAGGTGATTACGTTTGCGAGTGTTCGAATCCCTGGTTTCCCGCCAAGATTCAAATGAAAGCCCCGCACTGCGGGGCTATTGCGTTTCTGGGGGCTGGTACCGCCGCCCTCTGAAAATATGATCGTTTCCGCATCATTTCAGGCAGTTTCCGCAACTCGTGGCGAGTTACGGTTAGCCGGATGGCTTTACGATCTGCGCGCCACGTCGGTAAACCGTCTCGGTTACTCGGTCGGGCCTTGCTGGTAGTGGCAGAAGAGGGCATGCCCGCCGATGCCCGGACCGGTATATGCCGAGCCAGCCGACGGAGGGGCACGCGTCTTACCCCAGATAGGCGCCGCCCTGACCACCGGATGCAGCGAGTCGGGAGAGGGCGGAACTAAAACCGACAATACCGTCTACCTTTCAAGGGGTAATCCCTTTTGGAGAAAACGGTCATGTTTAAATCTCGCTCGCTTGTAGCCGCTGTTACCTGCCTTGCTTTGGCTGTTGGCTCTGTGGCGGCTGTGGCCGACCCTGGTAATGGGAAGGGCCAAGGCAATGGAAAAGGCAACTCCCAAGGTGGTCAAGGCCATGGCAACCAGGGTAACAAGGGGAAAGGTTCGAGCGGGGATGATTGGGCGCGCGGGCCTAGCATTGACCGGGGCGGCGTATTGGGGGTGGTTGGTGGCTATCGTGACTATTGGCGCCCAGGTCCGTCACTGCCGCCCGGAATACAAAAGAACCTGGCTAGGGGAAAACCTCTTCCTCCAGGCATCGCCAAGAAGCTGGATGGCCGGTTGCTAGGCAGGTTGCCCCATTACGACGGCTACGAGTGGCAACAAGCGGGCACTGATTTGATATTGGTAGCAATTGCCTCCGGCATAATTTACGAGGTGCTCAACGGAGCATTCAATTAAGGCGATAGCGGTTCGATGATCTTGTCGCCCTGCGCAGTAATGCTTGCCCTCAACCCTGAGTGTTAGCCCGATAGTCGCGGACACCAGGGCGTGTTGCTCAAACCGGCAGGCGGAATTGCTTACGCAGGGCTTTGTCGAAGAATCCTGCGGGGGCAAAGCGGCGCAGCAGACTGATTTGTCGCGCTGTCTTGCCGGCCGTGTAGCGATGCTGAGGCTGGAAATCGGTCGCCGCTTTGACTATGACCGCTGCCACGACTTCAGGAAGATCGGCTTTTGGCATCACCTCGCCGAGTAGTGCCCGGAACCCTGATCGAGCCTGATCGTACTCTTTCAACGGTGCGTCCGGTTCAATGCTGTTTTGATCGAAAACGGTACGCACGAATGCCGGCTCGATGACCGAGACGCGAATATCGAAGGCTCGAACCTCGTGATCAAGGGATTCCGAATAGCCCTCTAGAGCGTGCTTGACCGCCGAATAATGAGCGGAGTAGGGCGCGGGTATTAATCCCAAAATAGATCCGATATTGATGATGCGCCCTTGGCCACGTTGTCGCATCGAAGGCAATACCGCGTTGGTCATACGGATTACGCCGAACAGATTGACATCGAACAATGCCTGCACCTGTGGGATCGAGAACTCTTCTGCACCGCCCAGCAGGCCAATGCCGGCATTATTGACCAACAGATCGATCCGCCCGGTCTGGGCGAGCACGCTGGAGACGAGAGCACTGACAGAGTTGTCGTCTGTCACATCGCAGGTGAGCATGGATACCTGTGTTGGACTGGCACCAGCCTTGCGACTCGTGCCAAATACCCTATACCCAGCACGCAGCAGAGCCTCGGCAGTCGCTTGGCCAATCCCGGATGATGCACCGGTCACTATCGCGGTTCTTTCGGAAGAGGTTTTCATTGGGTGCTCCAGTGTGTCCGTGAGTTGCTTTCGGCTATAGCAAGGTGTGAGTTCAACGTTATTGCTCCAGCATTAATGGGCGCCAGACTACTGTTGGCGGTGTTGCTCGCACACGTCTGACGGCAAAAGACATGAGCCCTCGCCCTGAGCTTCAGTTATCGAGTACTCGTTGTAGTCATATGAGCTTAATGATCACCTTACCTTTGGCTCTGCCTCGTTCCACATAACTCAAGGCCTCAGCCGTTGACTCGAAAGGGAAGGTCCGGTCGATGACAGGTGTGATAACGCCAGACTCGACAAGCGCAGTGATTTTCTTCAACTGAGCGCCGCTCGCACGCATGAACACGAACGCATAACTGACGTTCTGTTTGCGGGCTTTTCTGCGTATGCCGCTGCTCAACAGGCGCATTACCCAACCCAGCCCCCAGAACAGCTTCTGTTCTTTTGCGAACTCCGCCGTCGGTGGCCCAGAGATAGAAATAAGCTGGCCGCCAGGCTTGAGAATACTGAGTGATTTTTCCAGCTCGACCGGGCCGAGGCTGTTCAATACGACATCGTAGTCGCGCAAGACGTTTTCGAATTTTTGCTGCGTGTAGTCGATGACGACGTCTGCTCCCAACGCCTTAACCCAAGCCACGTTACTTGTACTGGTCGTCGTCGCAACAAAGGCCCCCAGATGTTTTGCAAGCTGGATGGCCACTGTGCCGACTCCACCGGAACCTGCGTGGATAAAGACTTTTTGCCCCTTCTTCAACCGGGCTGTTTCAACCAGCACCTGCCAGGCGGTCAGTGCAACCAAGGGAAGAGAAGCCGCTTCTTGCAGGGTGATATTGTTGGGTTTCAGCGCAAGGGCACTTTCCTCCACCGCAATCATCTCGGCAAAGGTGCCAATGCGCGATTCGGGGGGGCGTGCATAGACTTCGTCACCCGGCTTGAAGTGCTGCACGCCCGACCCCACGCGAACCACGACGCCGGCTAGGTCATTACCCAGGATCAAAGGGAATGAATACGGCAGGATCAGCTTGAATTCGCCTTTGGCAATCTTCGAATCCAGCATATTGACGCTACTGGCATGTACTTTGACCAGCACGTCGTAGATGCCTGGTTCAGGTACCGGTACCTCGCCGATATGTCCATGGTTCTCGCCGTAGCGGTCGATCAGGAAGGCTTTCATGCTTCAGTTCTCTGGCTTCAATGGGCTGGCAGCATGCGCACCCCAACGTAATGTTAGAACCTTTGCAGCAAGCGCCTTTACCTCAACGTATGCGTATCACCGCTTGCAGCGTGGCAATCACACCTGGGCTTGATAGCGCTCGGCGACTACCGATTGGCGAATCTCTGAAAGCAAACCTTGGCGGGCAGACTGCAGAGCATCCCAACGCGCGGCGTCTTGTAACGGCGGAATGGTCACCGGCTCGCGACGATCAAAACCCACCAGCGCAGCATCGACCAGGTCGCTCACGTTCATGACTTCGCTCAGGGTATTGATATCGATACCTGCACGTTCCCAGATTTCCGTACGGGTGGCCGCGGGGAGTACAGCTTGCACGTAGACGCCTTTGGGCGAGAGTTCAAGGCTCAACCCTTGCGATAGAAACAGGACAAACGCCTTGGTCGCACCGTAGACGCTCATCCCGAATTCCGGCGCCAGCCCCACGACCGAGCCAATATTGATAATCGCACCATTACCGGCGTGTGCCAGGCGTGGGGCGATGGCGCTGGCGAGGCGTACCAATGCGGTGGTGTTGAGCGCGACCAGGTTGGCAATGCTGTCGGTGGATTGCTCGATGAAGCTGCCCGATTGCGCGGCTCCGGCATTATTCACAAGGATGCCGATACGGGCGTCATCACGTAGGCGAGCTTCGACGGTGATCAGATCATTGGTTTGAGTCAGGTCAGCCTGGATCACGTCAATGGAAACACCGTGTTGCTCGCGCAGCCGGGAGGACAGTGCGTCTAACCGGCTTTTGTCGCGGGCAACCAGTACCAGGTTGTGGCCACGTTGGGCAAAACGCTCGGCGTAGGTTGCGCCAATGCCTGTCGAGGCGCCGGTAATCAGTACGGTTTCAGGGATGCTCATAAATGAATGCTCTTGAGTGGACGTGGATAAGCGATGCAGTTTTCAGGGCTGTTCAGCCCTGCGCGCAGCCCCAGAGACATGCGGCGGTGTTTTTATGATGTCGATCATAATCAATGCTGTCAACGGTTTTGATTGCGATCGACATCAGAGTATAGTCAGGCCATTGTTCAGGAGTCCCAGGGGCGCGAAATGAAGATCACCAAGACGCAATCGCTCGCCAATCGAGCCCATATTGTGGAGACGGCGTCAGAGCTGTTTCGTGAGCGTGGCTATGATGGTGTGGGTGTGGCAGAACTCATGGCGACTGCCGGTTTTACTCAGGGCGGCTTTTACAAGCACTTTGGCTCTAAGGCCGATTTGATGGCTGAAGCCGCAGAAAACAGTCTTGCAAAATCTCTCACGAGTACCTGCGATCTCGACCTTCCCGGGTTTGTAAATCTTTACGTGTCGAGGGATCACAGGGACGGCAGGGGAGTGGGTTGTACGATGGCAGCGCTATGTGGTGACGCTGCTCGTCAGTCAAATGAGCTGAAGGCGACCTTTGCGGACGGATTAGAGAGCACGCTGGCAGCACTTGAGGAAAAGTACCTGAAGGGGCTGGATACGATGGGGCAAGACGTTCGGGCAAAAATGATCAACTTGCTGGCACATGCCATCGGTGCCGTCATGTTGTCACGGGCGTGTCCGGATGATTCGTCTCTCGCCGATGAAATACTGGAAACGTGCCGCGCTGAGATCATTGCATCATTGCCATTGAGTGAGAAAAACAGCCTGTAAGTGGCTGGGACACGGTCCAGCGAGTTGCCGGCATCAGTAACGCTGCGGCAATGCCCCCCCCTCATTGCGTGGAGGTTGCCCTGCCTCGAGCGATGGGTGCGGAGGTTTTTCGACGAGTGACGTGTCTAGATCAAGGGTTCTGAGGTTTTTGGGGTTGTCACCTCCGACGTTGGCGTCTACCCTGAAAATGTATGAATTGTTACTAACAATTTCGGAAGCGCCCGTTTTTGAGGCGCGATACTTCAGGACGAGGAACGAAACATGTTTTCACATGAAGGTGCCGCAATAGAGCTGTTGTTGTTCATTATCGGTCTGTCGGGACTGCTCTTGGTCGTCTGGTTTATTCACCATCAATATGAACGAAGGGGCGGGAAAGGCGTAAAAAAACAACATGACCGTAATGCCGGGCGTTCGACGTAGCCTGGCTGTCTATCTCCCATCCAAGCCAGCCGTTTTCGGCGGGTTCCTGGCGGCCACGCCCTGTAGGGATGAGATTCTCCAGCACTGTTCGTGCCGGCCCAGGCTGCCGAGCATTGCCCCCAGAGGATAGGGCACCACTTGAAGAAGAGATGTCTGATGTCGACGCCGCCAACTCGCTGGCGAGCGAGCATCCTGATAACTGATTCAAGCGCTTGAGCCCAGCGAACCCGGCCCGGCGCCGGGTTTTCTGCCGCCCCTCTGCACTTTTTCGAGTTTTCTGGATCTATCGTTGTGCCAGCGACACTCATACTGCGTGTGGCCAGAACAACTAGATCGGGTGCCGATGCCGCGTACTTTGCCTGTTTTTACCGCCTTTTGGACGCGCCGGCCGTTGCTGCTGGCGGTCGTGTTGATGGGGTGTGCCAGCGCTTGCACTCAGCAGCAGGGACGCGATATCGCCAAGCAATTCAGTAACGGCAAGCCCGATGAATTCTTCCAGACCAGCGTCGATCGTATGGCCACCCTGGGCATGCGCGACAACCTGCAAAGCTTGTATCTATTGATGAACAAACTTTATCTGCGTAACCCCAACCAGTGGCGTCAATCGGGGTACCCGGACGCGGTGAGCGCGGCGCGGGAAATTCGCAAGGCCATCGAGAATCGTCAACCATTGCCCGCCCTGGGGGATCGTCGTGACCTGGCGGCATTGAGCTATTCCTTGAGCCCTGAGTTTCGCGGCGATCGGGTGGGGGCGTTTATCTACGCGATTGGCAGCATGCTCGTCACCGCACACGGTGGGCGCACGCAGTTCTACATTTCCGACTCGATCAATCCGCAGTTCGTCAATAACGCTGCGCGCAACATCGAGAAGGCAACCTGGTTGCTCAGCCAACGCCAGGATGCCAATGGCGTGCTGCTGTTGTTTTCTAACGAGATCTCGGAGGAGGGCAGCAACCTCAGTTTTGCGGTGGAGTTCGGCAAGATCGTCGCGCGCCTCGACCTGCTGACCCAGATGCTCGATGAGCGCTACCGACGTATTGGCCTTAACTATGCGCAAAGCCTGTTATTGATGAATTTCCTGCCGGTGCAATGAAATCCCCCGACCTTGCGCTCTGCGCCAGATAGTGCGGTGCTTCCGTTTCCTCTGTAGGAAATGGCCTATCTTGCATCTCGCAACTTGAAACGCTTCCCGGTCGGCAATAGCCTCGGATTTTTCTTAAATATGAGGCCCTACCTTGGGTAAGCGAAAAACGGTTTGGCCCACTGATCGCGAGATTCGCCTGCGGTTTATGCTCTTTGCGGTGATCGACGCCGCGCGTGTCCATGGGGTTGCTGCCGAGCTGCTGTTGAACGCGCACACGGTGCTGCGAGATTCGCCGACGGAGATGCAATTGCGTGACGTGCTCAGCGACATCCTGGCCACCGATGAAATGCAGGGTTTCAGATTCCCGGCGGGGTCAGAGGCTGACGATTTTATGCGCGCACTGGAGCCGTCTGCCGATTAGTCGCCGGGCTCAGCTTGGGTCGGCAATGTCTTGAGTCGCCTCGTCGCTGCCCGAGTTGCACGTCGGCGTCGAGGCAAGGGATGGGTGGGACGTCCTGCCCAAATAGCTCGAAAACCTGGAGAGGGTGGAAATCCTGATCATCTTCACGCGGCGGGTCAGTATCACCCTGGAATTGCAGCACCGCCCGGTGTGACGCCTCGCCAGAATTTGTTCGCGCCAGTTAGATCGTTTATTTCCTTCAGGAATGGGGCTATTGCCCGATCGAATATCTATTGCGATGTAATTGATTTGATAGCAGCCACCTTGGAAGTTGCGGCGTCGTAATCGACGTTATCGCAACAAGGAGGGCTGCATTATCCGATTGAAACCCGCTCAAACGTCATTTTCCGCTGCTGGATCACCTTCTTGCGTCGTGACACCCGCGCTCTAGAATCGGCCCCAGAACTTACTCATTTCCTGTCGATTACGGAGTTTCGAACATGATGAATGCCATGCAGATGCCAATGAACACCTCCATGCCAATGATGCCGATGATGGGCATGCCGATGATGATGGCGACCATGAAGTGCGAAATGGCCAGCGACGCCATGATGTGCACCATGAAGCCGGCAGCGGGCATGGATATGGCTCAGTTCAAGACCAACGCCGAAATGATGGCGATGATGATGAACTGTGGCATGCCCATGATGATGCAGTGTGCCAACCTGTCGATGATGTGCATGTCGGCCGACGCCATGGCCATGATGTCGAACATGAACATGCCGATGATGATGCCTATGGGCATGTCGATGCCGATGATGAAGTGCGTGATGGAATGCACGATGCAGGCTGACGGCATGCTCTGCAAAATGATGCCGATGCCAGGCATGAGCATGGACATGATGAACAACTGCTGCATGCTGATGAACAAGATGATGAACGACTGTGCCATGCCGATGATGATGAGCTGCAACGGCATGCCGATGATGTGCTGCACCTGCTGACAGGTTCTGCATGCTGAAAAACGCCCCGATTATCCGGGGCGTTTTTTTTGGCGCAAATTAATCCAACCGTTCCGGATAGGTGATCACCAGAAACGCCACCGCCTCGCTGTCCGATGGGTTGCGGTAGCGGTGGGGCTGGTCGGCATAGAACAGGATCGAGTCGCCGGTGGAAAGCAAATAGCGCTCGTCGTTGACGCTGACCTCCAGCACGCCCTGGGCCACCACCAGGTTTTCCTGGATGCCCGGGCCGTGGCCTGCGGAAATTTCTTCGCCCAAGGCGCGCAGGCGAATCTCATAGAATTCGGACTGGCGCGCCGTATCGTAGGGAAATAACGCGCGGCTGACGAAGGCCCCGTCAGCACTCACCAGGCGCTTACTCTGTTGCGCCGGCAGTACCTCAACCCCTTCAAACGCGCGGTCTTCCAAAAACGCCGCCACCGATACCTTCAAGCCCTTGGCGATCTTGCACAGAACCTTGATCGACGGGACGCTGCGCCCGGATTCGATCTGCGCCAACATCGCCCGGCTGACGCCGCAGGCACGTGCCAGGCCGTCCAGCGACAAGTGGCGTTTGCTGCGCAGGCGTTGCAGGTTATGCGCCACGCAGAGGCTGATGACGTCATCGTCGTTGCTGGGCTTGGGCAGCGGTTCAGGTGCTTCGGGAATCACGTGCAGAAAACTCATCGGCCTTACGCCCGGCGAGTGTCGCTGGGCAGGGAAGCTTGGGCGGCGAACACCATCAACCCGGCACGCGCGGCGTACATCGCCCACATCAACTCGGCCGCAGCTCGTGCCTGGCGGCGTTTGCGGTGGAGGGTGAAGTCGATGACGGTAGCGGATGTCTGCATGGGGGCGGTCTCGTGGTGCGTGGGTGACTCAGTGGCTCCACAGTAATGCTTGCCGGTTATTTCTATAAATACTGAGTTTGCATTTGTTAATTCGATTTTGGACTTAAAAATAATCCCCGTCCGATGCTGTTGTGGGAAGGCTCTGGTCCGTTAATCAGGCGTGACCTGATGCACCGGTTTGCCTTCCCATCACTGTTCGCGTGCCAGGCCCTGGCTTCCACGCCCCCGAATTCAAAGGACTCCCCATGCTTTTGCGTCAACCTCCGCTGCTGTTTGCCGCCTTGACCCTCACTTCACTGGTGCAAGCCGAAGAACTGCAACTGGCTCCGGTCGAAGTCACCAGCAGCGAAGCCAGCGCGGGCGAAGTGGCCCAGACGCAGCTCAAGAGCGTGCCTGGCGGCACCAACTACATCGACATGAACAGCGTGCAGCAGGGGCGGGTGAGCACCAATGAAGACGTGTTCAAGTACCAGGCTGGGGTGTACGCCAAGGCGGCCAATAACGAAGGCGTGAAGCTGTCGATCCGTGGCTCGGGCCTGAATCGCAGCCCGGGTGCCCATGCCTCGGGGCTGTATGAAATGTTCGACGGCTTGCCGCTCACCGGGCCTGGCGGTACGCCCTATGAACTCAAGGACCCGCTGTGGCAAAGCCGTGTCGAAGTGCTGCGCGGCGCCAATGGGTTCGATCAAGGCGCATTGGCGCTGGGTGGTTCAGTCAACTATGTGACCCGCACCGGCTACGACGCGCCCAAGTTGCAAGTGCGCTATGAGGCGGGCAGTCGCGGTTATGGCCAGCGTGAGATCAGCTCGGGCCAGGTGCTGGGGGACGCCGACTACTACATCAGCCTCACCGGTTCAGAGTCCGACGGCTACCAGCACCAGAGCACCGGCAGCGGCAAAGGGGGCGCGGCCAATTTCGGCTATCGCTTCAACCCGGACCTGGAAACGCGCTTTTACTTCCGTTACCGCGAAACCACCAATGAGACGCCCGGCAAGCTTACGCGCGACCAGATCAACCACGATCCGCGTGCCGCCAACAGCCTTAACGCCGCCCGCGATTCGAAGCGCCTGCAACCCGGCTCCACCTGGATCGCCAACAAAACCACGCTGCAGTTGGACGATACCTCGCGGCTCGAAGTCGGCCTGGCCTACCACGACTACCCCATGGACCTGCGTGAAGGCACCAATCGCCTGAAAGTCGCCTACACCGATATCAGCAGCACCCTGAAATACATCCGCCAGGACACGCTGTTCGGGCATGCCAGCACCACCACCCTCGGCCTGCGCACCACCCAGGCGATGCCGAACAATGGTGCGTCGGAATACGTGCGAACGCCCGCTGGCAATACGGCCACCTTTGCCCCCGGCACCAAGACCCGCGACTACAGCTACCTGGGCTCCGACACTGTGCTGCACCTCGGCAACGAGCTGGAACTGGTCCCGGACCTGTGGCTGACCACTGGCCTGGCCGCGATCTACACTCGCCGCGAAACCCAAGTCACCTATCCCGAAGGCCAGGCACCGCTCAGTCAACATGACTGGGACTACGCGCCACGCATCGGCCTGCGTTATGACTTCAACCCGCAATTGCAGGTGTACGGCAACCTGAGCCGCTCGGTCGAGCCACCCCATGCCTGGTCGATGATCTGGGGGTCGAACAAATACTTCCCCGCAGGCAGTGGTGCGGCCACAGGTTTGCAACGCGAAGGCGTGGATCTGAAAAACCAGACCGCCACCACCCTGGAAATCGGCGGGCGCGGTGAAGCAGGGTTCGGCCAGTGGGACCTGGCGCTGTACCGTTCCGAAGTGCGCCACGAACTGCTCACCGTGGAAACCCAGGCGCAGACCTCGACCCGCAATGCCATCGTCGCAGAGTCCAATGCCAGCCCCTCCGTGCACCAGGGCGTGGAACTGAGCCTGCTCAGCCCGTTGTGGGACGGTGGTCGCAACGGCGCGCTCGCCCTGCGCCAGGCGTATACCTTCAGCGATTTCCACTACCGCGACGATGAGCGCTTCGGCGACAACACGTTGCCGGGCATCCCCAAGCACTATTACCAGGCACAACTGCGCTACAGCCATCCGACCGGCTTCTACACCAGCCTCAACACCGAGCATTCCTCACGGGTGGCGGTGGACTACGCCAATTCCTACAACGCCGCCGCCTATACCTTGCTGGGTGCCACCGTTGGCTATGACGCGCCCAAGCAGGATTGGCAGGCCTGGGTCGACCTGCGCAACCTCACCAACCGGCGTTACGCCAACACCGTCACGCCCGGTTACGACGACAAGGGCCTGGACGTGGCCCGGTCCACACCGGGCGACGGGCGTGGCATCTATACCGGGGTGTCATGGAGCTGGCGCTAAGAGTGCAAACATGGGGGAGGCCCATGCCCCGGTTAGAAATGTAAACGATGTCCCCGGTTTGTAACCTCGCATAAGCCATTCCAGTCGACCGCATTCTTGTGGCGAGCGGCCTTGTTGTGGTGAGCGGGCTTGTTGTGGCGAGCGGGCTTGCCCCGCGTTGGGCTG
>NZ_JBMDIS010000103.1:0-20105 GCF_057808775.1 Pseudomonas sp. FG86
CACGGGTGGTTCCCACCAAGGGGGAACAACTTCATTAAGCGACTTCGTGTCGCACCTCCGCCCAATTATTATCAATGGGAACCGCCCCGTCATCGAGGTAGCGCGACAGCGCTGCCCAGCGTTTAAGGCTGTAATCGAGCGCTCTGCTGATGGCCGAACCTTCGGGCACAAGATCACGCTGCGCGTTCATCCAGGCATGCAGCCTATCCTTCACCGGTACGGCTTTTTCTTGCCGTATTCGGCGCCGTAAATCCGGCTCCAGGTCTCTGACTTCTCTTTCGATTTCGTACAACAACTGGATATAGCGCAGGGCTTGCTCGGCGAGCGTGCTTTTATTCGTAGCGTGCAGTTCAAAGAACTTGCGCCGTGCATGGGCCATGCAGCCGATCTCGGTCACGCCGAGTTCAAAGCTGGCCTTGTAGCCGCCAAAATCGTCGCAGACCAACTTGCCATTCCAGTCCTGAAGGAAGTCGCGAGCATGCTCTCCGGCGCGACTGGGGCTGAAGTCATAAACCACCGCTGCCACATCCGAGAACTGGCTGGTAGCGTAGGACCACACATAGGAGCGGTGGGTTTTCTTTGTTCCCGGCATGAGCATCTGCACCGGTGTTTCATCTGCGTGGATGATTTGTTGCCCAAGCACTACTTCGCGCAGCGCATCGACCAGCGGCTGCAACTGAACTCCGGTCACGCCAACCCATTGAGCCAAGGTTGAACGTGGAATCGCCAAGCCCGCTCGACCTAAGATCGATTCCTGACGGTAAAGCGGCAGATGGTCAGCAAACTTGGCGATCATGACGTGTGCGAGCAGGCCCGAAGTCGGGATGCCCTTATCAATGACCTGCGGCGGAACCGGTGCCTGGATCAGCGTTTCGCAGTTATCGCAGACCCACTTGCCACGGACATGGCGTTCGACGGTGAACACGCCGGGCGTGTAGTCCAGCTTCTCGCTAACGTCCTCACCGATGCGCTTCAGGGCGCAGCCGCATGGGCGGTGAGTGTTGTCCGGTTCGTGATGGATCAACGTTCGCGGAAATTCTGCCGGCAATGCCGTGCGCTTGGGCCTTAGCTTTTCCTCGGTCGCCTCTGGTGCTATTTGCAACGCCTGAAGCTCGGCCTCAATCGCCGCGATATCAGTATCGATCAGGTCATCTAGCAGGCTGGCCTGTTCAGGATTCATCTGCTCGCTGCGCTTGGCAAACTTCAAACGCTTGAGCTGGGCGATCTCGTGGGTCTGTTTCTCAATGACTGTTTGATCACGGTTGATTTTCTTGCCCATAGTGTCGACTTGCGAGAGCAACTGCGCTGCGAGGACGCGCAGTTGATTGGGAGACAGTTGGTCGAGATTGGGCGAAGAAGTCATACGCCGGACTTTGCCAGAGCGGGCGTTTCGCGACGATAGACCGATAGGCTAATGGCTGCCGTTAAAGCAGTGTGATCGAGCCTCCAGAACCTGCGCGTTGCCATGGCAGCCCCAGCAACAACGTTTGAAGTTGCTCGGCATCCAGTTCCATCTCAGGACCATGGCGGATGCCAGGCCAGTGGAACTTGCCTTGGTTTAACCGGCGCGCCGCCAGCCATATTCCGAAGCCGTCATGCACCAGCACTTTCATGCGATTGGCGCGGCGGTTGGCGAACAGATAAGCGCAGTGCGGCTGCGCCGCACCGAACACCGCGATCACCTTGGCTAGCGCCGTTTCGGTGCCTGCGCGCATGGCCATCGGTTCGGTGGCGAGCCAGATGGAGTCGATGTGAATCATCGCAGAATATCTCGAAGAAAAGTCGCGCAGGCGGCAGCACTTTCAGTGGGCCAGTCCACTTTGATGATGGCGCGCGGGTGCTGTATTTCAACGCAGATATTCGATGATGCTGGATGGGAGTTCGCCCCCGCCAGCGGCATGGCTAACGGAATAAATGCAGGTGGGTGTGCCGGAATTTTCTGCGTTTGCAGCCGAATCCATTTGTGGACGAGGTTTGCGTTGAGGCTATGGCCGAGCGCGACGCTGGCAATCGAAGCGCCTGGTTGGGCGCACTCTTGAATGATCTGGGCTTTGAAGGATTTGGAATAGGAACGGCGTGTTGGCTGCATGAAATACCCGCTTGAAAGGCTAGAATTGGTGTCCACTTAATTTAAATGCACACCATGTCTTCGCTTTGCAGAGCTGGGTAGATGACCTGGCCGGACGGTTACCCACTTTATTCTGACTCCGCAGATCATTATCACGGGTTTTTAAGACTTTACTCCGCGCAGTGGGGCTACGGTATATGGCTTTACCCAACACCTTGCAACAGGCATTTCGACGGTGATGGCGGATTGGGCAAAAGCAGCCAGTGAGGGTGTTTTTTTGGCTATGCCGGCAGCTCTCAGATTACTTGCCTGCAGTTGATGGCCAAGAAAATCGCCGTGATTCAAAGCACGTCGGGAGATGTGCCAGATTCTGGTCTCGACTCGCTGAACCAAGATGGTGATTCAGTTGAAATGACACTTGCAAGGCAGCTCATTGCTTCATAGTTTGACGGCCACCTTCGGGTGGCCATTTTTTTATAACGATCCCAATTTACCAGCGGCCAACTCGACACTTCAAAAACCATGCGTCCTGGAAAACCTATTTCCTGATGCACCTAAGAGACTGGTTTGAGAGGGTGTATTCGCTTTTGCGCGAGGACGCCCATGAACCTACCACGCCCTACTCGAACCACAGCGATACTCAGTCTGTGCCTTGCATTATTGGCAGGCATTCTGTGTTATGAGCATCATCAACTCTCCCAACTCCGCACCAGCTTGGCTGCGACTGCAGACAAAGAGTCGCTCGATGCGTTGTTGACGCGGCTTGGCAAAGTCGATGAGCGACTGGGCACGGTAGCCGGCAACCACCTGGTGACCAACGAGGACTTCCGAGCCGGGCAGCAGGCTTTATCGAATCGAATTGATGCCGCACAAGCGTATGCAAAGCAAGCGACGGAGTCAGCGCAAGAAATCTCTCAAAATGCTGCGTCTGCTGGTGAATTGCTAGTCCTCAAAGCCAGCGTCGAAACACTCGATAGCCGTCTTCAAGAACTCAGTCAGTCACGCATCAAACAAACCACTGCTGTGCCCCTCAAGCCCAAGCCTAAGCCCGTTGCCCGCCAACCAAAGCGGCCAAAACCGCCCGCTACCGCCACTGTCACACCGCAAACACCCCCTTTTACCGTTGTCGGTATCGAGTATCGCGGCGGTGAACGCTTTTTGTCCGTAGCACCGCCTGGCAGCACGCAGTTGAATCAAATTTACCTTATCCGACCTGGTGACGCTGTGGCGGGCACCGCCTGGCGACTCAACGCGCTGGACGGAAGATCCGCACGCTTTGACGTGGCCGGAACACCTCAAACCGTAACCGTCGCGCAATAGGACCTCCTTTATGCACTCCCCTACCACTTCCTCGAAAACAATGAAGCCCAGGAACATTTTGGGTTTCATTGCAGGCTTGGCCACCTTCGCGTTTGCATACGGCTGTCATGCGGCTTCGGGGCAATCAACGTCGATCTCGAACACTCAGAACAGTGAAGTTCACAACTCTTCTCAAGGAGCAAGTCAGACAGAACTCGCCCGCGAGTGGGGATTGACCCCCCAAGAATGGTCCCGTTTTCAAACTGTGATGGAGGGTCCTCGCGGAATCTATTCGCCAGGCCTGGATCCTCTGACAGCACTTGGCATCGAAGCGAAGTCGGAGGAGGAGCGGCGACGCTATGCAGAGCTGCAGGTGCGAGCCGAGCGACAGCGTATCGATAAGGAACTGGCGTACCAAAGGGCCTATGACCAAGCCTTCGCACGTCTTTACCCCAATGAAAAAGTCATCCAACTATCGTCCAACCCTGCATCTGCTCCTGGCTCGGGAGCGTTAACTGCTGTGAAAGGCACTGGACGACTAGCCGTTTTTGTTCAAGACAGTTGCAACGCATGTATTGACCGCGTCAAAGACTTACAAAACCAGAAACAGTCCTTTGATCTGTACTTCGTTGGTAGTCAAGGTGATGACGAAATAATTCGCCGCTGGGCCATCTTGGCTGGAGTCGAACCGGCCAGCGTGAGAAGCCGACAGATCACATTGAATCACGATGCCGGTCGATGGCTTGGCCTTGGACTCGGCGGTGAGCTGCCGGCCGTGGTACGCGAGGTGAATGGACAATGGCAGCGTCTGTAATTCGCGCGGCTTTAACGGGGGGGCTACTGCTCACCGCGGCATTTGCTAACGGTGCCGAGGTTCCGCCACCGGCCTATCAGTTGATTGCCCTGCCTGCCGGCGTTCCGTCCGAGGTGCTGTACTCCGTTGCACTGCAAGAGAGTGGCACCCGACTTCGCGGCCAGATCGTCCCCTGGCCCTGGACGTTGAATGTCGCCGGCGCCGGATATCGCTTTGCGACACGCAGCGATGCTTGCAGAGCGTTGATGATCGCCCTTCAGACCGCAGGCCCAAATAGAGTCGACGTCGGGCTTGGACAAACCAACATCGGTGCCAACGGCCACCGTTATAGCTATCCCTGCGAAGGGCTGGATCCGTACAAAAACCTCTCGGTTACGGCCCAGATCCTGGCTGAGCAAAAAGCCAAAGGAGGCGACTGGATCACCGCTGCTGGTCGGTACCACCGCCCTGCCGGAGGCGAACCCGCTGCCCGATACCGACGAGCTTTTGCCAAACACCTCAGCCGGGTCACCGGTATCAACCTGATGGCGAATAATCCATGAATAGATTGCTGCATCTGCCTGTTTTGCTGTCTTTGGCCTCCCCCATGGCAGTGCATGCCACCTCGCTGATTGTTGTTGAAGACCGAGGGGGTGTTTCCGCTCTGCCCTACTACCAGTACTTGGCTCCAGAACCTACTGAGCAGTCAGCACAGTCAGAGAATATTGGTGTGCGTGGGCAAGGCTCGTTTCCAGTGCGCTCTGACCAACTGACACCCGGGCAGGTACAGGGCCGGGTAATCAATGCACCTGGCCTGCAACCATTGTTTCTTGTAGGCGACGATGAAAGCTCCAGAAAGTGGTTATCACAGCGCCGCGATCAGTTACAGCAACTGCAGGCAGTGGGCCTTGTGGTTAACGTGGCCAGCGCCGAGCGGTTTGCCGAAATCCAACGATGGGCAGGAAATCTACAGTTGGTCCCGGCTCCATCAAATGATCTGGCACAGCGCTTGGGAGTCCAGCATTACCCGCTGTTGATCACTGCCACAACGATCCAGCAGTAACCAGGGTATGGCCTCTCTTACGCACATCACCTTGGTCATCAAGCAACCAGATGACCCACGAGCAGGCCAACTGCTTTTTGAACAGGTCACCTATGTCGCCAAGCTCTATGGCGGCACCGTCATCGCCCGCGTACCTGGTGACGAGGTGGAGCTATGTCAGCGGCTAAAAGAACGACTGCCCGAGGCAGTTGAGCAAGCGAGGCAAGAGTTGGCCAATTCATCATCACGCATGAAAGGAGGATCCCGGCCCCATGAAGCTGACCAAGAAGCAACGCTGCGAGCTTCACGCTAAATTCGCGGGCCATTGCGCATACTGCGGTGTGCTGTTGGGTGACCGGTGGCATGCGGACCACATGGAAGCAGTATGGCGAGAACCAGAGAGGGTGGACGGCAAGTACTCCGGTGCCATCATTTTGGGGCGGCCAGAGAACCACGCCATCAGCAACATGATGCCCGCGTGCGTGCCGTGTAATTTGAGCAAGGCAGCGATGCCACTAGAAGTCTGGCGAGAGCGCATTGCTGGACACGTCAACTCCCTTAACAGCTACCACCCCATATACCGCCTGGCCAAGTCCTATGGGCTGATCGCTGAGACAGGCAAGCCAGTCGTTTTCCATTTCGAAACAGTGGGGCCATTGTCCCCTTTCACTCATAGGAAGTGATCCATGACCACCTCCTACACCATTGAGTCGTTACTACGCCCTGCTGTTGAGCTGTACACAGTTTGCGTATGTGCCGCTGCGGCGTTGCTCTGTATTTTCGCGCCCTGGGCGGTTGCTCTGACGCCTTTATTCGGCATGGTTGCCGGTACAGGCTTTCTGGGTCTAGGGTTCGTCCGCCTCAAACAAGCGTTGGTAGTGCTGCGTTACCGGCGCAATATTCGGCGCCTACCCCACTACACCATGACCAGCAAAGACATGCCGGTCAGCAATGAGCGGCTATTCATCGGTAAAGGCTTTCGCTGGACCCAAAAACATACTCAGCGGTTGATGGAGACTTACCTCCCAAAGTACGCCGAGTATGTCGAGCCCACGTCTATCTATACCTTTGCTCGCAGAATTGAGGAGCGTCTGGAGTTCGCACCCTTTCCACTCAAATTGCTGTCAAAGGCTACCTCGTGGGATGTGCCATTTAACCCGGCGCGTCCACTTCCTCCAGTCGGGGGGCTACCGCGCTTACACGGTATAGAGCCGAACGAAGCGGATGTCAGCCTGCCACTGGGTGAGCGGGTTGGACACTCCCTTGTATTGGGGACTACTCGTGTTGGAAAAACCCGCTTGGCAGAGTTGTTTATCACCCAAGACATCAGGCGTACCCGCCGTAGCCCCCGGCGCCGCGTTCATATGGGGCGCCGCGTGCAACCCGTTCATCGAAGCCAGCGCAATGTAGAAATGGACCTGGACCGCGAAGTGGTGATTGTCTTCGATCCTAAAGGCGACGCAGACCTCCTGAAGCGCATGTACATCGAATGCAAGCGCGCAAACCGACTGGAGGAATTCTACGTGTTCCACCTAGGCTGGCCCGATCACTCCGCTCGCTACAACGCCGTCGGCCGGTTTGGTCGGATCTCGGAGGTTGCCACCCGCATTGCCGGCCAACTTTCGGGGGAAGGCAATTCCGCGGCATTCCGGGAATTCGCCTGGCGTTTCGTCAACATCATCGCGCGCGCCCTCGTGGCACTGGGACGTCGGCCGGACTATGAACAGATCCTCAAGCATGTGACAAACATTGACGCGCTGTTTATTGAGTATGCGCAGAAGCACTTTGCTGAAAATGATCCCAAAGCCTGGCAAACCATCGTTGAGCTGGAAGGAAAGATCGATCGTAAGAACCTCAGTTTCGCCATGAAGGATCGACCGCTACGCGTGGTGGCCCTGGACATGTACCTCACTCAGCAACGCATCTCCGACCCAGTGATGGAGGGTCTGCGATCAGCCGTACGCTATGACAAAACCTATTTCGACAAGATCGTGGCCAGCCTTCTGCCATTGCTGGAAAAACTGACCACAGGCCGGATTGCAGAGCTGCTATCTCCCGACTACATGGATCTTGAGGACCCACGACCAATCTTTGACTGGATGCAGATCATCCGCAAACGGGCAGTGGTCTATGTCGGCCTGGACGCTTTATCTGATACAGAGGTAGCTGCAGCGGTGGGCAACTCGATGTTCAGCGACCTGGTGTCAGTTGCGGGTCACATCTATAAGTTTGGCATCGATGATGGCTTGCCCGGGGCCACCGGCGGCAAGGTAGCAATTAACGTACATGCGGACGAATTCAACGAACTGATGGGCGATGAATTCATACCGATGATCAACAAAGGCGGTGGTGCCGGCATGCAGGTCACGGCCTATACCCAAACCATGAGCGATATTGAGGCAAAAATCGGTAACCGGGCTAAAGCTGGCCAAGTCATCGGTAACTTCAACAACCTGTTCATGTTACGTGTACGTGAGACTGCAACCGCCGAGCTGCTGACCAACCAGTTGCCAAAGGTCCAGGTGTTTACCAGTACACCAGCAAGCAGTGCAAACGACGCTATTAACGGCAACACCGCTTTCACCTCTAACACTCACGATCAGATCCAAAGTGTCAGCGTACCGATGATCGAACCGGCGCATGTGGTTGCCCTACCCAAGGGGCAATGCTTTGCCCTGATAGAGGGCGGGAATTTGTGGAAGATTCGTATGCCGTTGCCGGCAAGCGATCCCGATGAAGTGATGCCCAAGGATCTTCAGGCCTTGGTTGAGGGCATGCGTAAAGGATCCGGAACCAGCAGCGACTGGTGGCAAGCACCGGGATATGACGCACTAAGTGAGTCGCTTCCTGATGACTTGGTAGACGACTTCCGCCAGATGGCCAATAACGGAAAAGCCGCATAGGCTTGAAGGAACAGAGCCATGGCCGATATCGCGGAAAAAGCCCAGCAACAGCAGGAAGGTCAAAAAAACTTCCTGGGCATGCTGTTCTCTACCCCTTTTCATTTCTTGGGGGTGATGTTCGGCTCCTTGCTCGGCGCCATCGTCGTTGAATGGCTTTGCATGTACACGTTCTGGCCGGATGCCGGCTGGAAACATGCTCAGCAGATGTTCCAACATGAACTGGGCTGGCTGTCCCAGGATCTGCTGCACAGCGTTGTCATCAAAGAACCGGGGCGTACGGCAACCTGGCTGGCACAAACGGTCTATGACTGGCTGATGGTGAAAACCGGCATGCAGGACAATATAAATGCACTGACACAGTACGCTCGCTCAACATCACCACAACAAACGGGAACCTTGAACCTTCGCTACGAACTCGGTCGGGCGATGATCAAATTCCAGGACTATGGCTTAGCCGCGTTATACACAGTCCTGACCTTCTGTGTGCGAATGGTCATTCTGACGTTGACGATTCCGCTGTTCGCACTGGCGGCGTTCACTGGCTTGGTCGATGGCCTGGTGCGGCGTGATCTACGAAAATTCGGCTCCGGCCGCGAGTCAAGTTACCTGTATCACAAAGCCCGGGGGACGATCATTCCGCTGACCATCGTGCCCTGGACGGTCTACCTGGCCATCCCCATCAGCATCAGCCCCCTTTTGATTCTGTTGCCCTGCGCCGTGCTGTTGGGTGTGTCCGTTTACATCACCGTTTCAAGCTTCAAAAAATACCTTTAGGAGCTGCCCATGCAGTGGACACAAGAACAGCAGCCCATCATCCATTCCACGGCTGACAAGCTACTGGTTCAGGCTTTTGCCGGTACCGGCAAAACCACCACACTGGTGGGCTACGCCACACAACACGCCTCGGTGAAAATGCTCTACCTCTGCTACAACAAATCCGTCGAGCTCGCTGCCAGGGGCCGCTTTCCACGCAGAAACGTGGTGTGTAAGACGGCGCATGGCCTCGCATATGCAGTCTATGGCAGTCAGTACGCCACCAAGCAGACCAATAACTTACGCCTGACGGACATCGCAAGGGCCATCAACACCCAGGACTGGGAGCTCGTGCGGGATGTCCTCAGCACGCTTAACAACTTCATGGCCAGCGCCGATGACGAGTTGGGCCGTGTGCATTTTCCCAGATTCCAGGGGCAACGAATGCTCACAAGTGCCCAGGAACGTTTCCTGAACAATGCTTTAAACGTGGCTAAAACCATCTGGAACCGGATGATCGATCTGCAGGACACAGCAATGTCGATCACCCATGACGCTTACTTGAAGCTGTATCAGCTAAGCAAGCCCGACCTGAGCGAACGATTTAACGCCATTCTGCTCGACGAAGGTCAAGACGTGAACCCAGTTATTGCCGACATAGTAAAAATACAACGGGTCCGCAAGGTGGCAGTCGGCGATCCCCACCAGCAGATCTATCGCTTCCGCGGCGCAGAAGATGCGCTCAACAGCGACTGGATGGCCGACGCCGAACGTCACTACCTGACCCAAAGCTTTCGCTTCGGCCCTGCCGTCGCGCATGTGGCCAACATCATTCTTTTTTACAAGGGTGAGACACGAAAGCTGCAGGGGTTAGGTTGCAATACCCTGGTTAAACGGGCTCTGCCTGAAGAGCTACCGCATCGCACGTTTATCCATCGTACCGTGACCGGCGTCATCGAGAACGCCCTGCAGCTGGTCGCAAGCAACCCCAAGATTTTCTGGGTCGGCGGTATCGACAGCTACTCGCTACGCGATCTGGAAGATTTATACCTATTCAGCCGCAACCGTAACCATGAGGTGCAGAACCGCAGGCTGTTGAGAGATTACCGGGACTTTTCACAGTACGTGGAAATAGCCGAGGTAAGCCAGGATACGGAGATGTTGCGATCGATCAAGATCATTACAGCCTATCCGGACCTGCCCCAGCGGATCCAAACCCTACGTTCCCGCTCTGTAGATAACGAGCTCGACGCCACCGTGACACTCACGACTGGGCACAAGGCCAAGGGGCTGGAGTGGGACTTTGTCAGCCTGTATGACGACTTTAGCGCTGATCCGCTTTCACCCGATATCGATCAAGGTCGTAAAGATGACGAGTTGAATTTGCTGTACGTGGCGGTGACGCGAGGGATGAAGATCCTAGCGTTGAACTCAATGGTGCTTTCTATCATGCAGCGCTATGTCGATGCTCGGACCTCTGCACTCCAACCTCAGAAATCACGCGCTTAGCAACAAACTATTTCAGATTGCTGGCACGCGCTTATTATTGAAACCCTGGTAGCTCTGCACATTGAGGACGTCGCCATGGGCCGTCAGAAATTTGAATACCACACTGAGTTCTCTCCCTTTCAGTACGTTGTCAGAACCAAAAAGCTCTTCATGTTCAAGTCCGAAGAGCCCACCACTGAACCCGACACCCAGGGTTTTCTGGAAGATTCTGAACGTCAAAACCGCCTTGCTCAATTAGGCAGCGAAGGCTGGGAGCTGGTCAGCGTGCAGCCCGTGGTCAAAGGAGAAGTCAAGGTTGGCAATCAAAACGCCCAAGGCTGGGCTTACGGATTCGCCTTGCCCATCGGGTATCTGCTGTTCTTCAAACGCCCTATCCACTGTGATTGATGGTGTCAGTACCGTCAGAAGAAATCCTTACAGTCCTGAATATGGTTTTCTTGCGGCGACCATAGCTTGATCACGGCAAGCTGACGGCATCAGGAATGACTAGAGCCCAGCCGTGATCCAGTACCCGCGTCTCACTGCACTCACTTGCCGACTTGCCTTGCCAGGCCTCATCGCACTTTTTGGATGCGGCCTGCCTGTCTCTCATGCGACCGCTGCTTCAGCCTCCGAACAGGCCAACCTGGACGTGATGATCCGCCAGTTGAATGCCTTAGAGGACACCGCACGTCGTAGCGCTCAAGTGGCCGACGAACCTGGCAAGCGTTACTTCTTCGATTACCAGCGTCTAGCAGGTGATATCGCTCGAATTCGTCATGGGTTGGAGGGCTATCTAACCCCAACCCGAGCCCAGCCTCGTGATCCTGTTGAGCTGTCAGGCCAATACACGACCGAAGGACGCAAGCCATGAGCATGAGCGGCGCTCAGGCTGCTGCGTTTCAAGCGGCAGGAGGATTTCCTGCCTCGACGAGCTACCTGTTTTTCGTCGGCGTCGCTGTAGCCATCATCTTTATGTGGGGCGCCTGGGCTATCTGGAGCTGCTACCGAGGATGGGCCACTGGCAACCTTGATCGAACGATTGCCTCGACCTCGCTCGTCCGCATCCTACTGCTTTGCATGATCCTCACCACATTTGTTCTTAGTTGACCCTATGGGAGATACACCATGACTTCATTCTTAAAACCGGGCCGCATGCTGATCGGGTTGCTTGCTCTCCCCCAACTGGCCATGGCGGCTCTTCCGCAGTCTCAGCCTCCTACCCGGGGGGAAGGCTCTAACCTGATGCAAACCATGCAGAACTACGCCTTTGACGGTTTTACTTTGCTTGGCCTCATCATCTGCGCAGTCATTTTCAGTGGCGTTGCTTGGCATGCCTTCGGCACCTACCACGAAATTCAACTTGGCAAGAAAAAATGGGGAGATCTGGGGGCGACAGCCGCCGTTGGCGTCGCCATCCTCGGTGTCGCCATTTTTCTGGTCACCAAGGCTTCAAATATTCTTTAAAAGAGCCGTGGCCATGACAGAACTCTCAGACGATGGGACCCTGATTTTCCTCCCTGTGCGATTGAACAATCAGCCAGTCATCATGGGCGGCCTTACCGCTGACGAAATGTGGGCCACCTTGGCGTTGAGCACCGGCGCAGGGCTGGTTATCGGTATTCCGGCCGCGATATTGACCCAGATTTGGGCACTTATCATCGGCGCCGCCATGCTCTGTGCTGTCCTAGGGCTGTTTCTTGCCAGTCGTTTCTTGCGTCGGTGGAAACGCGGCCGACCTGATACATGGCTATACCGCCAGATGCAATTGAACATCGCGCGGTTCTTTCCTACCTGGAATAAAGCCCTGCTGATTACTCGTACAGGTGCGTGGACCTGTCATCGAACGGAGGTTCAATGACTTACCGTAAAAAAGTAGACGCCCAACTGGCCCACATTAACAGCCTGCGCATGGTCATTGGTTTTCTCATTGCCCTGGGTCTGTACATGGCTTATGGCTGGCAGAGCGCACCGCGTGACCTAACTGTTCATGTACCTCCAGATCTACGTTCAGGTAGCACCCGTAAGTGGTGGGATATTCCACCGGAGTCGGTATACGCCTTCGGTCTGTACATTTTTCAGCAGATGAACCGTTGGCCCGTTGACGGTGAAACCGACTACGAGGACAACATTACCCGCTTGGAAAGCTACCTGACTCCCAGCTGCAAAGCCTACTTGCAGAAAGATTTCGAGCTACGCCGCAATAGCGGGGAACTGCGCAAACGTGAGCGGGGTGTATTTGAAATTCCAGGCAGAGGCATCGACGATAAGTCTGAGCAACATATTGAACAGCACAGCATCAATGACTGGACCGTCAACCTGGACATCACCGCTGACGAGCACTACGGCGGGGAGCGCGTAAAGCGGGCATTTGCTCGCTATCCGTTAAGAATTATCCGATTCGACGTCGATCCCGAAAAAAACCCATTCGGCTTGGCCTGGGACTGTTATAGCAGTAATCCACAACGCATCGAAGTCTCCGCAGAAACGACCAGAGCAGGAGGCAAATGATGACACGCCGCCTACTGATCATCGGGCTCGTAGCCCTTCACTTCTGCGGGTTGGCCAACGCCGTCGAAATCCTGCGCTGGGATCGTATCCCTATAGCACTGCCCTTGATCGTGGGTCAGGAGCGTATTGTCTTTGTGGACCAAAACGTACGGGTGGGTCTGCCTCGTAACCTCGTCGACAAACTGCGCGTGCAGAGCACCGGTGGTGCCCTCTACCTGTTGGCGAAAGAGCCGATTGAACCGACTCGCTTACAGCTGCAGAACATGAACTCCGGTGAGATCATGCTCGTGGATATCATCGCAACGGTAGGGAAACCAAATCAGGTCGCATCCGAGCCGGCTAAAATTGTAGCCGGGGACAGTCCCGCCCCGCGTTACGGCCAAGTCAACGCCAAACCTACAAGCAACCATTCAACTTCTTCCACGGCCCAAGCCAGCGCTCAAGCCGAGGAGGATGAGGACGCGCCGAAACCGCGTCGTGAGACCCCTCTTCCGGTGGTCATGACGCGCTATGCCGCACAGATGCTTTACGCGCCCCTACGCACCGTTGAGCCCGTGGAGGGGATTGCTCAGATCAATCTGAAGCGCGGTTTGGACCTCACCACCCTAATGCCGATATTGCCGGTCGAAGCCTCTGCGTTGGGGTCGTGGCGGTTAGACGAGTATTGGGTCACGGCGGTGAAGCTACGTAACACAAGCGCCCAAAACCTCACATTGGATCCGCGTGACCTGATGGGTGACTTTGTCACCGCGACTTTTCAGCATCCCTACCTTGGCGCCAAAGGTGATTCCAGCGACACCTCGACGGTCTACTTGGTGACCCGTGGTCATGGTCTAGCCGAATCGTTATTGCCGGCCGCCATCAGCCAGATCGATCCGAAGGGAGGCCGTCGTGAAGAGTAATCCACTTGTTAAATACCTGGTCATACCGTTCGCGATCCTGGCGATATACGTAGTGGTCAAATTATTCAATCGCGAAAGTGCCGACCAACAGGTTCATGCGCCGGAAACGGTTGTACTTAGTACGAAGGAGGCTAAAAAGCTTGGGGTTGACGGAGATACACCCAGCGACACATTGCGCACCATTGTCGTGGAAAGCAGACAACTCAAGGACCAAGTCTCCAATGCTTTGAAGAACAATGACGAACTAAAGCAACAGAACATCGAGCTGCAAAAACGCCTGCAGAACATCGACCTCAACGTCGATAACAAACTGCAGAACGTTCAGCAAACGATGAAGCAGGAGGCGCAACAACAGAGCCAAACCCTCTTGGACACACTGCAGCAGCAGTACAATACCCTGAGCAGCAAATCGGGCAGTGGCAATGAGTCTGGATCTGATTTGCCGATCGGCTTCGGCGTTCAGCCAGGTGACGGTCAAGGCTTCAAAGGCGGACCTGGCGCGGACGTTGTTTGGATAGAGCCGCAGGACGCAACGCCGGTCGATGTCAACGGCAAGCCCATCGCTGCAGGGACAAATCAAACGGCAAGCGGCTTCAACTTCCCGACCTCTTTTGGCGAGTCCGTGGACCGAGGACAAAATGCACTGCGCACGGGCGCTCAAAGTGTTGCGAATGAAATCTCGCCACAGGAGGCCCGCAAACAGGTGCGCAAGGTCTACACCTTGCCGCAGAACTCGACATTGATGGGTTCGGTGGCCATGTCCGCGCTGATCGGCCGGGTGCCCATTGACGGCACTGTCAACGACCCCTACCCGTTCAAGGTATTGATCGGGCCGGACAATCTCACGGCCAACGGCATCGACTTGCCCGACGTCGCCGGCGCGGTGGCCAGCGGAACGGCTTCCGGCGATTGGACCCTGTCTTGCGTACGCGGTCAGATCAAAAGCCTGACGTTCGTCTTCAATGACGGCACTGTGCGCACGCTGCCACAACCTCAGGAAGAAACGAATAGCAGTCAAAATAGTAACAATCAGAACAATGGCAACCAAACCACCATTCAGGGTGGCCTGGGCTGGATAAGCGATGCCTATGGCATTCCTTGTATCAGTGGCGACCGCAAAAGCAACGCCTCGCAATACATTGGCTCGCAGGTACTGATTACCGCCGCCGGCGCAGGTGCTGCCTCCCTCATCAAGTCAGATGGAAACAGCGGCTCTTTTATAAACCCTCAGTCCGGGACCATCGGTTCTGTCGGCGGCTCGGGCAGTGAAGCCATGGGCAAAATTATTGGCCAGGGCGTCAATGACGTCTCCAGCTGGGTCAACAAACTCTACGGGCAAGCCTTCGCAGCGGTGTATGTACAACCCGGGGCAAAGATAGCTGTGCACCTGGACCAGCAACTGACCATCGATTACGAACTCAATGGCCGCAAGGTCAACTATCGCTCAGGAGCCCGTCATGTTTCGACTGCGCTTGACTAATCATGGCTTAAAACTAGGTGCATACCTGGCCATCGCCCTACTCGCCTCGGCCTGTTCCACCAACAAAGACGAATTGCTCCCCCATGGGGACCGCACAATGATGGACGTTTGGGATCAAGGCTCCAGCGGCTCAAGCAGCTCGAGCAGCCGCCAATTGCTCGATGCACGCCAAGATCTTCGTCGGCCTCTGGAGACGAGGGAAACAGACAACACCATGTTCACACGTACCGCACAAAACGAGATCTACAGCCAATTTAAACGCCTACCCAATCCCGACCTGGTGATGTACGTCTTTCCTCATTTAGCGGGTTCAGACCCGGCACCGATCCCAGGCTACACCACGGTGTTTCCGCTGTATCAGCGGGTGCAATACGCCATGCCTGGCGAACGCACGGAGGCATATTGATGGGTTTTTTTGAACGATTCAAAACGCGACGGGCGACAGAGCGTGTGGAACCTGGCGTAACACCAGGTTCGCCGTTATCTGACGATGTGCAGGGACCAGCAACCGAGACGTTTGAGGCTGCTACAGAGCGTTACTACGAACGCCTTGCTGCCATGGGTATTCCCTCGCCGAGCGATTGGCGTAACCCAAAGAAAAAGCCAGCCACAACCGCTGATGCTGACCGTCTATACCACGTCAACCCCTCCTTCGTAGACCTACTGCCGTGGGTAGATTACCTGCCTGCAGAAAAAGCCATGCTATTGGAAGACGGCGTGTCTCGTGCTGCCTTTTTTGAGCTGACACCGATTGGTACTGAAGGTCGGGATCCCGAATGGTTACGCAAGGCCCGCGACGCCCTGGAAAACGCCCTCCAGGACTCCTTCGACGAGCTTGAAACCTCACCCTGGGTGGTTCAGCTCTATGCCCAGGACGAAACCAGCTGGGACGATTACCTTCAGCAACTGCATGACTACGTTCAACCACGCGCACAAGGCAGTGCATTCACCGAGCTTTATTTGAAGCTGATGAAGCAACACCTGGAATCCATCTCCAAACCAGGCGGGCTGTTTGAAGACACCAAGGTCAGCCAACTGCCCTGGAGGGGCCAACAGCGCCGCGTCCGTGTTGTTGTCTACCGCCGTACCCAAGGCGCGCAAGCGGATGTGCGAGGCCAGGCACCAGGTCCTTACCTGAAAATCATCTGCGATCGCTTGGTGGGCGGCTTGGCGAACGCCGGCATTAAAACCCATCGCATGGATGGCCACGCCATTCGCCATTGGCTGATTCATTGGTTCAATCCACGTCCCGATCATCTTGGCCCTGCCGATGCAGATATTCGCCGCTTCTACGAATTGGTGTGCAAGCAAGCACCTGGTGCTGCAGAGGGCGAGCTGCCGCTCGCCAGCGGCACTGACTTCTCGCAAAACCTGTTTTATCGCGAACCACTGTCAGATATAGAGAAAGGTCTGTGGTATTTCGACGGCCTTCCCCATCAGGTGGTGATGCTTGACCGCTTGAGGGATGCTCCCAAGACCGGGCACTTAACCGGTGAAACCCGAAAGGGCGGTGATGCGCTCAACGCACTGTTCGACAAAATGCCAGAGGACACCATTCTCTGTATCACTCTCGTGATCACCCCGCAGGACATTCTCGAAGGGCATCTGGAACAGCTTTCACGCAAGGCAGTTGGAGACACTCAGGCCTCGATCCTGACACGCGAAGACGTCGCCACCGCCCGTCAGTTGCTCGGGCGCAAGCACAAGCTGTACAGAGGTAGCGTAGCGTTTTACCTGCGGGGTAAAGATGATGCCCAGCTGCACGAACGCAGTTTGCAACTCAGCAGCGCATTGCTGGGTGCGGGCATGGAGCCGGTGGAACCTCGGGATGAAGTGGCACCGCTGAACTCCTACCTTAGATGGCTACCCGGCAACTTCGACCCCAATGCGCGCAAAGCACTGGAGTGGTACGCACAACTGATGTTCGCCCAACACATTGCGAACCTGGCCCCCGTCTGGGGTAGGTCGACCGGAACCGGGCACCCGGGTATTACCCTGTTTAACCGTGGGGGAGCGCCGATAACCTTCGACCCGCTGAACAAGCTGGACCGGCAGATGAACGCGCATTTGTTCATTTTCGGGCCTACGGGTTCAGGTAAATCGGCCAGCGCGACAAACATCCTTAGCCAAATCATCGCCATCTATCGGCCACGTCTATTCATTGTGGAGGCTGGCAACAGCTTCGGCTTACTCGGTGATTTCGCCAAAAAGTTGGGTTTGACGGTAAACCGGGTTCGACTTGCACCTGGATCGGGTGTCAGCCTCGCGCCATTCGCTGATGCCGTGAAGCTCATCGAACCCAGCCAAAACGTGAAGATTATCCAAGCTGATGATCTTGAGGCGTCGGACGAACATCTGACTAGCCAGACCGAGGATGAACAACGCGACATCCTGGGCGAGATGGAAATTGCGGCCAGGCTGATGATCACCGGTGGTGAAGAAAAAGAGGATGCCCGTCTTACTCGTGCCGACCGTAGCGCCATCCGCCAATGCATACTGAATGCAGCGAAAAAATGCGTGACGGAGCAACGTATCGTTCTGCCGGAAGATATCCGTGAAGCGCTGCGAGAAATGGGACTCGAGCCCGGTATTCCAGACGCCCGAAGCTCACGATTCTTGGAGATGGCGGAAGCCTTGTCCATGTTCTGTATGGGCACCGAAGGCGACATGTTCAACCGTCCTGGCACCCCATGGCCAGAAGCGGACATTACCATTGTCGACCTTGCCACCTATGCGCGAGAAGGCTATAGCGCACAGATGGCCATCGCTTATATTTCCCTGCTCAACACGGTCAACAACATTGCCGAGCGTGACCAGTTTAAAGGCCGTCCGCTGATCTGCTTCACCGACGAAGGCCACATCCAGTTGAAGGTCCCACTCCTATCCCCCTACTCCGTCAAGATTACCAAAATGTGGCGAAAGCTCGGCGCCTGGTTCTGGATGGCCACCCAGAACGTTGACGACGTGCCGCCAGAGGCCTCAGCCCTGCTCAACATGATCGAGTGGTGGATGTGCTTAAACATGCCGCCTGATGAGGTGGAGAAGATCGCGCGGTTTCGTGAACTGACTCCTGCACAGAAGTCGATGATGCTGTCAGCGCGTAAAGAAAGCGGCAAATTCACCGAGGGCGTCGTGTTGTCCAAAAGCATGGAAATGTTATTCCGGGCGGTACCACCGAGTTTGTATCTGGCCCTGGCCATGACCGAGCCGGAAGAGAAAAAGCAACGCTTCGACATCATGCAAGCCAAAGGCTGCAGCGAGCTGGATGCGGCCATTGAAGTTGCTGCAACGCTTGACCGCTATCGCGGTATCGAACCTCACATCATTACTTTCCCCGAGCAAGTCACGGCCTTGGAGCGCCAAGCATGAGAGCATTGAATTCCCTGACCCAGAACCTTATAGAAAGTCTGACCCAGCTGCTTGAACAACCGGGTGAAGACGCCCTTCAAACCCTTGAGGTGTGTGCCCCCGTTTTGATAGAGCAACTGCAACAGGTTTTGGTTCGTGCGGTGGATCGTCGTGACATCGAGTCCCAACTTCACGCGGTGTTAGCCAATTGGCTGCTACAGCACCCACAACCCGAGAATGCTGAGAACGCTCTTCTTGAGGCCCTTCGTAAACAAGCGCTGCTTTCATCGAAGCCAGCAGAGGCTCGGGCATGATAGGCCTTCGCAAATATTGGTTGATGCTGGGGTGCGTTTTGGCAGGCACATCGATGGCCTGCTTAGCCCTCACTCGAAGTGAGATACCATCCCCGCACAACACAGGCCCGTGGTTGTTTGGTCCTTCCAAAGCACGCTGGACTGTGACTGAGTTCGCGGATCTGGAGTGCCCCTACTGCAAGACGTACACACCTGCGTTGAAAACCTGGATACAGCAGCAGAAGGATGTAAACCTGCAGTGGCATCATCTGCCACTGGATGTGCACGGTCCGACCGCATTACACGAAGCCAAGCTCGCTGAATGTGCGGGGGCGCTTGGTGGCGCACCTGCCTTCTGGCAAGCCATTGACCAGATTTTTGACCGGACCCGTAGCAACGGTGAGGGTTTCAATGGGCATCTGAACGTCGTTGATGTTACTTACCAGGACTTATTGTCCTGTGCAGCTACCGACAAAGTGATCGCCCGGCATGTTGGCCAACAGGTCGAGGAGGCCCTCAAAGCGGGCATTACGGCAACTCCTACTGTGATAATTAAAGACAACACGACTGGCAGCTCCGTAAAGCTTGAGGGACCAGCTGACGGGGTATTGTTATTATCAGCTCGTGATTGGCTGGCTCAAAAAAAGAGCTGCGACGCTCTGCAAAAGTCGAACGTTAAATCACTTAGCCATTGTCATTAAATGAGCTTGCATTCCATTCATACATTTTCATGCCCGGCATGTCCTACGCGTGGGCCGAAAGAGACAGCGCAAATACGGTGTTTGCAACTGCAATCAGGGTCAGTTTCATACGACTTTTTCTTGAGGATTGATGGGCTCAACTGAGAGGTGCCGGCGACGCATCAGTCGATAGGCTGCCGGAATGACAAACAGCGACAGCAAGGGCGCGGTAATCATGCCTCCAACCATGGGTGCCGCAATTCGGCTCATCACCTCGCTGCCGGTCCCGCTGCCCAGCAAAATGGGTAACAAGCCAGCAATGATGACAGCCACAGTCATGGCTTTGGGCCGAACGCGCTGGACAGCGCCTTCACGAATCGCGGCCATCAGCCCGTGCTCGGTCCTATCGCCGAGGTCTTCACGCTCAGCCCAGGCGTTCTTCAGATAAAGCAGCATAATTACGCCAAATTCGGCAGAAACACCGGCCAAAGCGATAAAGCCGACACCAGTGGCGACCGACAGGTTGAATCCCAATAGATAGAGAA
>NZ_JBMDIS010000104.1:0-20096 GCF_057808775.1 Pseudomonas sp. FG86
ACCCCTGTTACCGCCGTGAAAGGGCGGTGTCCTAGGCCACTAGACGAAGGGGACAAAACCTTCTGTACAACTGATCAGCGCTGAGGACTGATCGATTCAAGGACGGTGTGGCCAGACCTTGAACCTGTAAATTGGTGGAGCTAAACGGGATCGAACCGTTGACCTCTTGCATGCCATGCAAGCGCTCTCCCAGCTGAGCTATAGCCCCTCATCGGTGAGGACGGGGCGAATCTTAATGGCGCTTTAGAAAGGTGTCAAATTTATTTTCAACAATTTCTAAAAATTTTTGCCGGGATAACAATCACTTACCAGACAAACCCCGGAAAACCGGGGTTTGGCCGCTACAGCAGCTGACTCAGGCGATAGCGCCCAGCAGCTTTTCCCATTCCTTGTTTTCTTTCTTCGACACACCGCCAAGCAAATCAAGGGCTTGGCGTAGACGGAAACGCGTCAGGTCCGGGCCAAGAATTTCCATCGCATCAAGCACCGACACCGAACTGGCCTGGCCGGTGATCGCGGCGAACATCAGCGGCATGGCGTCGCGCAATTTCAGTTCGAGGGATTCAACCACCGCCTGGATCGTCGCGGTAATCGCCTCCTTCTCCCACTGGCGCAGGCTTTCGAGCTTCCACAGGATCAACTGCATCAACTGGCGAACCTGGTCACCGGAAAGCTTCTTGGATTCAAACAGCTTGGCATCCGGGCTCACGCCACCGGCAAAGAAGAAGCTGGCCAACGGTGCGACCTGGCTGAACGTCTCCACCCTGCCCTGCACCAGCGGTGCGATCTTCATCATGTATTCAGGGTTCAACGCCCACTGCTGCACGCGGCTGGCGAACTCTTCCACCGGCAGGTCACGCAGCCACTGGCCATTGAGCCACGACAATTTCTCGATATCGAAGATCGGCCCGCCCAGCGAAACGCGGGACAGGTCGAAGTTGTCGACCATTTCCTGCAACGAGAACTTCTCGCGCTCGTCCGGCATCGACCAGCCCATGCGGCCCAGGTAGTTGAGCATGGCTTCGGGCATAAAGCCCATGCGCTCGTAGAACGTCACCGAGGTGGGGTTCTTGCGCTTGGACAGCTTGCTCTTGTCCGGGTTACGCAGCAGCGGCATGTAGCACAGCTGCGGTTGTTCCCAGCCGAAGTATTCGTAGAGCAGGATCAGCTTCGGTGCCGACGGCAGCCATTCTTCACCGCGCAGCACGTGGGTGATACCCATCAGGTGGTCATCGACGACGTTGGCCAGGAAGTATGTCGGCAAGCCGTCCGTCTTCATCAGCACTTGCATGTCCATGCGGTCCCACGGGATCTCGACGTCACCGCGCAACATGTCCGGCACCACGCACACGCCTTCGCTCGGCACCTTCATGCGAATCACATGGGGCTCGCCGGCCGCCAGGCGCCGGGCCACTTCTTCTTTCGACAACAACAGCGCACGGCCGTCGTAACGTGGCGTTTCACCGCGCGCCTGCTGCTCGGCGCGCATCTGATCGAGCTCTTCGGCGGTGCAGAAACAAGGGAACGCATGGCCCATGTCGACCAATTGCTGGGTGTACTGCTTGTAGATGTCGCTGCGCTCGCTCTGACGGTACGGGCCATGCGGGCCGCCGACGTCCGGGCCTTCTGACCAGGTAATGCCCAACCAGCGCAGGGCATCGAAAATCTGCTGTTCCGACTCACGGGTCGAACGCAGTTGATCGGTGTCTTCGATCCGCAGGATGAATTCACCGCCATGCTGCTTGGCAAAGCAGTAGTTGAACAAGGCGATGTAGGCAGTACCGACGTGGGGATCCCCAGTAGGCGATGGCGCGATGCGCGTGCGGACGGTGGTCATGGCAGGTCTCGAATGGGCGATATAACTGAAAATTGAAACAAGGGGCGAATGGTAACAGCCTGGGTGATTTCTGGAAAACCGAGGCGCGGCCATCGGGGGCAAGCCCCCTCCCACACCGGACCGGTTCTCGGCATGAGAATGCAGTCAAATGTGGGAGGGGGCTTGCCCCCGATGAGGCCGGTTGAGTCAGCGCAAATCAGACCGTCAGCAACCGCTCACGCAACTTGCCGATCTCATCGCGCGTCTGCGCCGCTGCCTCGAACTCCAGATCCCGCGCCAGCTGGTACATCTTCTCTTCCAGCTGGCGAATCCGCTTGGTGATCTCGCTCGGCGAGCGCAGTTCGTTTTCGTACTTGGCGCTTTCCTCGGCAGCCTTGGCCATGCCCTTGCGCTTTTTGCTGCGCGAGCCAGGCACGGTGGCACCTTCCATGATGTCGGCGACGTCCTTGAACACGCCCTTGGGCGTAATGCCGTTGGCCAGGTTAAAGGCGATCTGCTTGTCGCGGCGGCGCTCGGTCTCGCCGA
The DNA here is from genome assembly GCF_057808775.1 of Pseudomonas sp. FG86. Lineage (NCBI taxonomy): Bacteria > Pseudomonadati > Pseudomonadota > Gammaproteobacteria > Pseudomonadales > Pseudomonadaceae > Pseudomonas > Pseudomonas sp. FG86. The sequence goes on from NZ_JBMDIS010000104.1 coordinate 2,363, forward strand.
TCGCCCGTTCCATGGAGCCGGTAATACGATCGGCATAGAGAATCGCCCGGCCATTGAGGTTACGCGCCGCACGGCCGATGGTCTGGATCAGCGAACGCTCTGAGCGCAGGAAGCCCTCCTTGTCCGCGTCCAGGATCGCCACCAGCGACACCTCGGGCATATCCAGGCCCTCACGCAGCAGGTTGATCCCCACCAATACATCGAAGGTGCCCAGGCGCAGGTCGCGGATGATCTCCACGCGCTCCACGGTGTCGATGTCCGAGTGCAGGTAACGCACCCGTACGCCGTGGTCGGCCAGGTAGTCGGTCAAGTCTTCGGACATGCGCTTGGTCAGCGTGGTGACCAGCACCCGCTCTTCCAGGGCCACGCGCTTGGTGATTTCCGAGAGCAGATCGTCAACCTGGGTCAGCGCCGGGCGGATTTCGATCTGTGGGTCCACCAGGCCTGTCGGGCGCACCAGTTGCTCGATCACGCGGCCGGCATGCTCGGCCTCGTAGTTCCCCGGTGTCGCCGACACGAAAATGGTCTGGGGGCTGATACTTTCCCATTCATCGAAGCGCATCGGCCGGTTATCCAGCGCCGACGGCAGGCGGAAACCGTATTCCACCAAGGTTTCCTTGCGCGAGCGGTCGCCCTTATACATGGCGCCCACTTGCGGCACGCTGACGTGGGATTCGTCGATCACCAGCAGCGCATCGGGCGGCAGGTAGTCGTAGAGGGTCGGCGGCGGCGCCCCGGATTCGCGGCCCGAGAGGTAGCGCGAGTAGTTTTCGATGCCGTTGCAGTAGCCCAACTCGAGGATCATCTCCAGGTCGAAGCGGGTGCGCTGTTCAAGGCGCTGGGCGTCCACCAGCTTATTGTTGGCGCGCAGGTACTCAAGGCGCTCGGCCAACTCGACCTTGATGCCCTCGATGGCGCCCATCAACGTCTCGCGCGGGGTCACATAGTGGCTTTTCGGATAAAAGGTGAAGCGCGGCAGTTTGCGGATCACCTCGCCGGTCAACGGGTCGAACGCCGACAGGCTCTCGACTTCATCGTCAAACAGCTCGATGCGGATCGCTTCCAGGTCGGATTCGGCCGGGTAGATGTCGATCACATCGCCGCGCACGCGAAAGGTGGCGCGGGCAAAGTCCATGTCGTTGCGTGTGTATTGCAGGCTCGTCAGGCGACGCAGCAGTTCACGCTGGTCAAGTTTGTCACCGCGATCGACGTGCAGCACCATCTTCAAGTAGGTTTCCGGGCTGCCCAGGCCGTAGATGCACGACACCGTGGTAACGATGATCGCGTCCTTGCGCTCCAGCAGCGCCTTGGTCGCCGACAACCGCATCTGCTCGATATGGTCGTTGATCGACGCATCCTTCTCGATAAAGGTATCGGAGGACGGCACGTAGGCTTCGGGCTGGTAGTAGTCGTAATAGGAAACGAAGTACTCCACCGCGTTGTTCGGGAAGAACGCCTTGAACTCGCCATACAGTTGCGCAGCCAGGGTCTTGTTCGGCGCCAGCACCAAGGTCGGGCGGTTCACCTGCGCGATCACGTTGGCAATGCTGAAGGTCTTGCCCGAACCGGTCACCCCGAGCAGCGTCTGGTGCGCCAGGCCGGCCTCGATGCCTTCGACCATCAAGCGAATCGCTTCGGGCTGGTCGCCGGCGGGTTCAAAGCGGGTGACGAGCTGGAAATCCGACATAACGTACCTCTTTCAAGTCACCCCAGGCTGACAACCGCCGAGGACGAAATAGCTCAGCAACCCGCGAATTCTCATCGCAGGTTGCAGGAAAAAACCATGATAGCTGTAGAAGTGGTGGCGAATGTGATGGGTTTCAAGGTAATCCTCCTACATGGCCCTTCCCCCCAATGTTGCAATAAGACTAACGGTCGGCAAATAAACCGAAAAACTTGGCCGAAAAGCCGTTTCGGCTGTCGCCCTCAGGCGTGATGGCCTCTATACTAGCTCCCCGTTTGTGCACCGCTCTAGTGCATTCGGCTGGAGCGCGACACGTCCCTCCTTTCCCCCATAGAGCTGCCGCAAAAATGAGCCTGTTCTCCGCTGTCGAAATGGCACCACGCGATCCTATCCTGGGCCTCAACGAAGCATTCAACGCCGATACACGAACCACCAAGGTCAACCTTGGCGTGGGCGTTTACTGCAACGAGGAGGGGAAGATTCCACTCCTGCGTGCCGTTGCCGAAGCGGAAGCCATTCGCGTGGCGCAACACGCTGCCCGTGGCTACTTGCCGATCGACGGCATCGTGGCCTACGACCAGGCCGTGCAAAAACTGCTGTTTGGCGCTGAGTCGCCACTGCTGGGCGCCGGCCGCGTCATCACCGCGCAAGCCGTCGGCGGTACCGGTGCCCTGAGAATCGGCGCCGACTTCCTCAAGCAACTGCTGCCCAATGCCGTGGTTGCCATCAGCGACCCCAGCTGGGAAAACCACCAGGCACTGTTCGAAAAAGCCGGTTTCCCGGTGCAGACCTACCGCTACTACGACGCCGCCACCCACGACGTGAACCGTGCCGGCCTGCTCGAAGACCTCAACGCCCTGCCGCCGCAGTCCATCGTGGTGCTGCACGCCTGCTGCCACAACCCGACCGGCGTCGACCTGAGCCCGGCGGACTGGCAACACGTGCTGGACGTGGTCAAGGCCAAGAACCTGGTGCCGTTCCTCGATATGGCTTACCAGGGCTTTGGCGACGGCATCCACGAAGACGCCGCTGCCGTGCGCCTGTTCGCGGAATCCGGCCTGACCTTCTTTGTCTCCAGCTCGTTCTCCAAGTCGTTCTCCCTGTATGGCGAACGCGTGGGCGCACTGTCGATCGTCAGCGAGTCCAAGGAAGAAAGCGCGCGCATCCTGTCCCAGGTCAAGCGCGTGATCCGCACCAACTACTCCAACCCGCCGACCCACGGCGCAGCGATCGTGGCGGCGGTGCTGAACAACCCTGAACTGCGTGCCCAGTGGGAAGCCGAGCTGGCCGAAATGCGCCTGCGCATCCGTGGCATGCGTGAGCAAATGGTGGCCGAGCTGGCCAAGGCTGCTCCGGGCCACGACTTCAGCTTCGTCGGCCGCCAGCGTGGGATGTTCTCCTACTCGGGCCTGACCGTGGAGCAAGTCACCCGCTTGCGCACCGAGTTTGGTATTTACGCGCTGGACACCGGGCGTATCTGTGTGGCGGCGTTGAACCAGTCGAACATCGGTGCGGTAACAAAGGCGATTGTTCAGGTTCTATAAGCCTGACGGCGTTATACGAAGGGAAGCCGTGGCTTCCCTTTTTAATGCCTGTCGGAAAATACCCTGCTCCCCTAGACTGAGCACCGATTGCCCTTTTGCTGTGAGAGCCCTATGAAAAACGACGACCTGAACCTGCACGCCGATCCCGACGACCAGGAGTACTTCGCTCCGCGCGCGCCGCAAGCCAAGCGCCAGAAAAGCCTGGTGCTGCAAGTGGCGCTGGGAGTGTTCCTGGGTGGCCTGGCGTTGTGGCTGGTGCAGTTGGGCGCGACGGCACTCATGGCGAAACTGGCCATGGGCACCCTGCAATTCGGCGGCTGAACACGACCCGCAGTGGTAGGAGCGAGCTTGCTCGCGAAAAACGCAGGGACACCGCGTTTATCCAGAATGCCCGCGTTATCGTTAACGACCTTCGCGAGCAAGCTCGCGCCTACAGTGGCCGCGCTCCTCCAGCAACTTCACAAAACTGTTCAAACTCTGCGACACCGTGCCCCGTCGCCAGATCAGCCAGGTGTGCAACAGGCGGAAACTGTCCGTCAGCGGCCACACGCTCACCGTGGTAAACCCCGGCATGCTTTCCAGCATGCTGCGCGGCATCAGCGCCAGGCCGGCCCCGGCACTGACGCAGGCGAGCATGCCGTGGTAGGACTCCATCTCGAAGATGCGGCCCGGCACCGCGCCATCCTGTGAGAACCAACGCTCGAAGTGATGCCGGTACGAACAATTCGAACGAAAGGTATAGATACTTTCCCCGTTCACATCCTGCCCGCGGGTGATCGGCGCATGCTGCAACGGCGCAATCACCACCATCTCTTCCTCGAACACCGCCACGCCTTCCAGGGTGGCATGCAATACCGGCCCATCCACAAACGCCGCCGCCAGGCGTCCCGACAACACGCCTTCGATCATCGTCCCGGACGGCCCGGTGCTCAGGTCCAGCTCGACCTTGGCGTGCTTCTGGTTGTACGCCGCCAGTAACGCCGGAATGCGCACCGCGGCCGTGCTCTCCAACGAACCGAGGGCAAATGCCCCCTGGGGCTCCTCCCCCGCCACCGTCGCGCGGGCTTCCTGCACCAGGTCAAGAATGCGCCGCGCATAGCCAAGGAAGTTCCACCCGGCTGGCGACAGGCGCAGGCGGCTTTTCTCGCGGATGAATAATTCCACACCCAGATCCTGCTCCAGTTGCTTGATGCGCGTGGTCAGGTTCGACGGCACCCGATGAATCAACTGCGCCGCGGCACTGATGCTGCCTTGCTCGGCAACGGCCTTGAAGATTTCCAGCTGCACCAGATCCAAATCATTCTCCAATCGTGAATGTATTGCTCAATATTATTCAGTTTCCAGAAAAGATGCAGCCCCGTAGGCTGACCCCAATCCACTCATTCAGCCGGACGGTGCCATGAACGCTATCACCCACCAGACCCACGCCCTGTCGATCAACCCCACTACCGGGGCGACGGTCGGCAGCTACCCCTACGAAACCGAAGCCCAGTTGGACGCCGCCCTCAACCGTGCCACCCACGCCTTCCGCACCTGGCGCCGCCAGCCGGTCAGCGAGCGCTCGGCCCTGTTGCTGGCCCTGGCCGCTGCCCTGCGTGATCAAGCCGAAGAGATGGCACAGATGATCACCTTGGAAATGGGCAAACCCATCGTCCAGGCCCGTGCCGAAATCGAGAAATGCGCCCAGCTCAGCGAGTGGTACGCCGCCCACGGCCCGGCCATGCTCGCCCCGGAACCGACCCTGGTGGACAACGGCACCGCCCATATCGAATACCGCCCGCTGGGCCCGATCCTCGCCGTGATGCCGTGGAACTTCCCGGTGTGGCAAGTCCTGCGCGGCGCGGTGCCGACGCTGCTCGCCGGCAACACCTACGTGCTCAAACACGCGCCGAATGTCATGGGCAGCGCCTACCTGATGAAAGCCGCGTTCGACAAAGCCGGCTTCGCCGAAGGCTTGTTCGAAGTGCTCAATGTGACCCAGGAAGGCGTGTCAAAAGCCATCGCCGACCCGCGCATCGCCGCCGTTACCCTCACCGGCAGCGTGCGTGCCGGCATGGCCATCGGCTCCCAGGCCGGTGCCGCGCTGAAGAAATGCGTACTGGAATTGGGCGGTTCCGACCCGTTCATCGTGCTCAACGATGCCGACCTCGATGCCGCCGTCCAGGCCGCCGTGATCGGCCGCTTCCAGAACAGCGGCCAAGTCTGCGCCGCGGCCAAGCGCCTGATCGTCGAATCGGGTGTGGTGGAGGCCTTCACCGCCAAGTTTGTCGAAGCCAGCCGTGCCCTGGTGACGGGCGACCCGACCTCGACCGCCACCTACGTCGGCCCCATGGCCCGCTTCGACCTGCGCGACGAACTGCACGCCCAGGTCCAGGCGACCCTGGCGCAAGGCGCGACCCTGCTGCTGGGCGGCGACAAAGTAGCCGGCGCCGGCAACTACTACGCGCCGACCGTACTGGCCGACGTCACCGACCAGATGACCTCGTTCAAAGAGGAACTGTTCGGCCCCGTGGCCTCGATCATCACCGCCCGCGACGCCGACCATGCCGTGGCCCTGGCCAATGACAGCGAGTTCGGCCTCACCGCGAGCATCTTCACCAGGGATTCAGCCAAGGCCCGCGACATTGCGAACCAGCTGGAAACCGGCGGGATCTTCGTGAATGCTTTCAGCGTCTCCGACCCTCGGGTGGCGTTTGGTGGCGTGAAGAAGAGCGGCTTCGGGCGCGAGTTGTCGCACTTTGGCGTGCGCGAGTTCTGCAACGCGCAGACCGTTTGGCTGGATCGCAAGTAAGTTCGGGCAGGCCCTGAACCTGCCTCAACAGCGAATATGCCGCCGCACACACTGCACCAGCCCATCCAGCGCCTGCGACTTCACCGGCGCCAGCACGCAGACCGTGTGCTCACGCTCGCCTTCCGTCACGGTCAACGTGTAATGCACCTGGCTTGGGTTGCCGGGTTCTGGCGCGGTGCTTTGCGGCAACTCAAAGAAGTTTGACGCCTCGATCAGTTGCCGCAATTCCTGCTGGTCCGGCTCGGGCAGCGTGTCCAGCTGCACCGTACGAGGTTTGGCCAGCCCCGGAAAAAACGCCGGCCCGCCGTTTTCCTTGATCGAAATTTGCATGGCTGCTCCTCACCGCACAGGCGGTTTGTCACACATGAATGCCAACCGCTTTCCAGCCCTCCTTGACCGCCTTCTGCTCATCCTTGTTCGCGCCATACAGTCGACCGGCGATATCGTAGGTAATCCGCGCGAAGCGCAGGAACCCTGAGTTCGGCCGCAAGCGCGCATCGCGCAATGCGTCATACCAGATCCGCCCCGCACGTTCCCAGGCAAACCCACCCAGCTTCGTGGCCACCTGATAGAACGCATGGTTGGGAATGCCAGAATTGATATGCACCCCGCCATTGTCCTCGTAAGTCTGTACGAAATCATCCATATGCCCCGGTTGTGGGTCCTTGCCCAGCAACTTGTCGTCAAAGGCAGTACCGGGTGCTTTCATCGAGCGCAGCGCAATGCCTTTGATCTTGTCGGTAAACAACCCTTTGCCGATCAACCAATCGGCATCTTGCGCCTTCTGCTGTAACGAGTACTGTTTGATCAGCGAGCCAAACACATCCGACAACGACTCGTTCAAGGCGCCGGATTGATTGAAATACATCAGTTTGGCTTCATCCTCGGTCACGCCGTGGGCCAATTCATGGCCAATCACATCAAGCGCGATCGTGAACCGGTTGAATAATTGCTGATCGCCATCACCAAACACCATCTGGGTCGAGTTCCAGAACGCATTGTTGTAGTTCTGGCCAAAATGCACGGTCGCGTCCAGCGCCATACCGGCATCGTCGATGGAGTTGCGGTCGAAGACCTGGTCAAAAAAATCGAACGTGGCGCCCAAACCGTCATAAGCTTCGTCTACCGCCGCATCGCCGCTGGCGGGCTGCCCTTCGCCGCGGATCAGCTTGCCTGGCAGGCTATCCGTGCCCTCGGCGCCGTAGATCGAACGCCGTTTGCCGGCGCCCATGGCCAAGGCCATACGGGCCGGGCCATGAGCGGGCTCGGCGACCATGCGCAACGAGCGGAACGTGCTGTCCTTGGCACGGGTACGTAGCGCGACGTCCCGTTGCGTTTTATTACCGTTACGCGCGATCTGGTCGAGGATGTAAGGCGGGATCAAGCAGAAAATCGCCTGGCGCGGGTGGCGAACACACATGGGCTGGCTCCTTTTGGCGGGTAATGAACGTCCGGGTCACCGGTTCAGGATAGCCCTGCTGCGGGCACCTGGCCCTAATTGTCATGAACCTGTGTTGCAGTCGTGTTTACCCAAGACTGCGAGGAACTCGCGATGCCAGCACGCAAAGCCAAAATTGACCTGACCCACCGCCCCCGGCTCGTCGATCTACGCCCGTTGATCCCGGCCACCCCCAGCCTGATGGAAGCCAGGGCGGCGACGCCCCGTGTGACGCCCGCCAAGGATTTGCAGGACCGGCGTGGCTACGCACCCGACTTTCTCAGCGGCTTCGCCGTGCCGTGGCCCACGGTGGATGAGGCATTGGCAACTGACGTCCAGCCGCTGCGCCTGGACTACACGCATTTCTCGGTGACCCTGTCACGTTCCCGACGGATGGCGCTCTATGTGGGCGTGAATATCGACGGCGGACAGGCGGTGGATATCGTTCGCAGCAACGACACCTGGGCCTACGACGGCCGCCTGCCCATCAGCGCGCAGATCGGCGACGAGCTCTACACCAACAACGGCCTGGATCGCGGCCACCTGGTGCGACGACAGGATCCCAACTGGGGCGACGAGGCCAACACCGCCAACCTCGATACGTTCCATTTCACCAATTGCTCGCCGCAGATGAGCGGGTTCAACCAGAAGACCTGGCTGGAGCTCGAAGACTACATTCTCGACAACACACAACGCTGGAAGGCCCGGGCCACGGTGTTTACCGGCCCGGTGTTGGCCGATGACGACCGTGTCTACCGCGGCGTGAAAATCCCCAAGGCATTCTGGAAAGTGGTGGCCTACCTCGGCGACGACGGCAAGCCCTCTGCCAGCGCCTACATGATCGACCAGAGCCGTGAACTCGGTCAGCTTGATCTGGTATTTGGCCAACTGCGGACCTACCGGCGCAGTGTGATCCAGATCGAGCAATTGACCGGCATCCGTTTCGCCAACCTGGCCGACTACGACGGTTTCAGCAATGAAGAGCGCGCAACGGGGACGCGAATTGAAGCACTGATCCGCGGCCCTGAAGATATACGCCTCTGACCGGCTACCGCGGCTTTATGTGGGCGCGAGCCTGCACGCGCCTACAGAAAGCCGCCATTCGGTTCCCCCTCCCCAGCCCAATCGACTACCATACTGCGCCGGTTCCCAAACGGGACTAATAGGGAATCCGAAGCGCGGTACCCCCGCGTCAATCGGAACTGCCCCCGCAACTGTAGATGCCGAGCCTGCTCCTCAACGCCACTGGATACCCTCCGGGAAGGCTGGAGCCGGGTGAAGACGCATCAGTCAGGAGACCTGCCGGCCCAGTAAAACCACTAACCGGCGGGGTGTCCGGGAAGGACATCCTTGGCTGCCTCCACCGCAGCGTCCGAGGGCGTATTTCCGAACCGTACCTCCCCAGTTCCACGTACGGCTCCCAGGAGATTGCCCCATGCTGCCACGCGTTACCGCCTTGCTCACCGGCCTGGGCTTCTGTGCCCTGGCCCAGGCGACGCCCACCCACTACCCGCTGACGCTGGAGAACTGCGGCAGCACCCTGACCTTTCAGCAAGCGCCCACCCGCAGCGTAACCATTGGCCAGGCGGCGACCGAAATGCTCTACGCCCTGGGTGTGGGCAACACAGTGGTCGGCACGGCGTTGTGGTTCAACAACGTGTTGCCGCAGTTCAAGGCACAGAACGACACCATCGAGCGCCTGGCCAACAATGAGCCAAGCTTCGAAGCGGTCATTGCCAAGCGCCCGCAACTGGTGGCCGCCGAGTTGGAATGGGTGGTTGGCCCACAAGGCGTGGTCGGCACCCGCGAGCAGTTTCATGAATTGAAGATCCCCACCTACCTGCTGCCGTCCGACTGCGAAGGCAAGAACAACCTGGTGGGCGCCGACGGCACACGCCTGGAGCCGTTCCGCATCGACACCATATATAAAAGCATCAGCCAACTGGCCGAGATTTTCGACGTGCCGGACCGCGGCCAGCAACTGAACGAGGCGCTCAAGGCGCGCCTGGCCAAGTCCGTCGCCACCGCCCGCAACAAAGGCCTCAAACAGGCCAGTGCGCTGGTGTGGTTCTCCAGCGCCGAAATGGCCAGCGATCCCTATGTGGCCGGCCACAAGGGTGTCCCCGAATTCATGCTGCAAACCCTCGGCTTGCACAACGTGGTGCAGTCCGATGAAGAGTGGCCCGCCGTCGGCTGGGAAACCCTCGCCAAAGCCAACCCCACCTTCCTGGTGATCGCGCGCATGGACCGCCGCCGCTACCCGGCCGACAACTACGAACAGAAACTGGCCTTCCTGCGCAGCGACCCGGTGACACGCAACATGGACGCGGTGAAACACAACCGCATCATCATCCTTGACGCCATGGCCCTACAGGCCAGCGTGCGTACTTTCGATGGGCTCGACCAACTGGCGAGCGCCATCGACAGCTACGACCTGCCCAAATGAGCAGAACGCTCCTCGCCCTGGCGCTGCTGTTGATCGCCATACTGGCCGGCGTAGCCATCGGCGAAACCGCCATCGAGCCACAGGTAGTGCTCCAGGTGTTGGCCAATAAACTGTGGGCCGCCGGCTACGCGCTGGACCCTATCGACGAAGGCGTGGTGTGGAACTATCGCCTCACTCGCACGCTGGTCGCCGCCGCCTGCGGTGCGGGGCTGGCCACATGCGGGGTGATTCTGCAGTCGTTGTTGCGCAACCCCTTGGCCGATCCCTACCTGCTTGGCATCAGTGCGGGCGCCTCGACCGGTGCAGTCCTGGTGGTGCTGATGGGGGTCGGCGGTGGCTTGATCTCGCTGTCCGCCGGCGCCTTTGCCGGGGCGATGGCGGCGTTTGCGCTGGTGATTTTGCTCGCCCGGGCCAGCGGGTCGTCGAGCGGCACCGGCCAGATCATCCTGGCAGGCATCGCCGGTTCGCAGCTGTTCAACGCGCTGACCGCGTTCCTGATCACCAAGTCCGCCAGCTCCGAACAGGCGCGCGGCATCCTGTTCTGGTTGCTGGGTAATCTCAGCGGCGTGCGTTGGTCGTCGGTGTGGCTGGCGGTACCGGTGGCCGTCGCGGGGTTGGCGGTGTGCCTGTGGCACCGCCGCGCACTGGATGCATTCACCTTCGGCAGCGACTCGGCGGCGTCCCTCGGCATCCCGGTGCGCCGCGTACAGTTTGTGCTGGTGGGCTGCGCGGCGTTGGTCACGGCGGTGATGGTGTCGATTGTCGGCTCCATTGGTTTTGTCGGCCTGGTGATCCCCCACGCCGCACGCCTGTTGCTCGGTACCGGGCACTCACGCTTGCTGCCGGCCAGCGCCTTGGGTGGCGCGTTGTTTTTGATTGCAGCCGATGTGCTGTCACGCACCTTGATCAAGGGCCAGGTCATTCCAGTGGGTGTGGTCACCGCACTCGTCGGCGCGCCGGTATTTGCGCTGATCCTGATCGGCCGGAGGAATGCGCGATGACGGTGCTGAGTTGCACGGCCCTGGGCTTCAAGGTGCGAGAGGCCGAGTTGCTGCGCGATATTCACCTGGAAGTCCAGTCGGGGGAAACCTTGGGTATCGTCGGGCCGAACGGCTCCGGCAAATCGACCCTGCTCAAACTGCTCGCCGGCTTGCGCGCACCGGCCAGCGGCGAGGTGCACCTGGGCGGTGAGCGTTTGGGCGCGCTGTCCCGCCGCGCCATCGCGCAACGCCTGGCGGTGGTGGAGCAACAGGCCGACACCGACGATGCCATCCGCGTCTTCGACGCCGTGGCACTGGGCCGCACACCGTGGTTGTCGGCGCTGAGCCCGTGGTCCAGCGAAGACGATCGCATCGTGCGCCAGGCCCTGCACGACGTCGACGCCACCCACCTGAGCCAACGCGCCTGGCGCAGCCTCTCCGGCGGTGAGCGCCAACGCGTGCACATCGCCCGCGCCCTGGCGCAACGGCCACAGATCCTGTTGCTGGATGAGCCGACCAATCACCTGGACATCCAGCATCAACTGACGATCTTGAAAGGCGTGCAGGCGTTACCCGTCACCACCTTGATCGCCCTGCACGACCTCAACCAGGCGCTGACCTGTGACCGCCTGGCCGTGCTGGATCATGGGCGATTGGTGGCACTGGGCAAACCGCTGGAGGTGCTGACGCCGCAACGCCTGCAGGAAACCTTCGGCGTGCAGGCGCATTACCTGACAGACCCGTTCGACGGCGCGCAGATACTGCGGTTGCGCCCAAACTGAGAGTTAACAACGCGGCCCAACAGTGTCATCGGGGGCGAGCCCTAATGCCAGTCAGTCAAGGAGGAAAACGGTAATTCTGGAGAGCGGGCTAATTGTGGAAAGCGGGCTTGTTGTGGAAAGCGGGCTTGTTGTGGCGAGCGGGCTTGCCCCGCGTTGGGGCGCGAAGCGGCCCCAAAACCTGACGATTTAATAGGCCTGTATAAACGCGGTGGCCTTACTGGGGCTGCTTTGCAGCCCAACGCGGGGCAAGCCCGCTCGCCACAACAAGCCCGCTTCGTTTTCCTCCTTGACTGACTGGCATTAGGGCAAGGCCCGTCATACGAAAGCCCATGATGGGTACCTCTTGAAGCAAGGGCCCATCAGGCAAGAACCGCGGCAGGTTTACGGTGCTACAGCGATCCGGCGCGCGACCCACGCCCGGCTATAGGCCAGCACGTTCTCGGTGATCGCCAACGGAAAATGGATAAACCCATGAGCCGCCTCCGGCAGCAGATGGGCTTCCACCGTCCCCCAGCGCTCAGCGATAAGCAGGGTGTCATCCTTGAGCGGGTCCAATGCCCCCACAAACATCAACGCCGGCGGCAACCCGCTGAAGTCGCCATACAACGGCGACAACGGTGGCTGTCGCCGCTGCTCATCGCTCAACCCTGGGGTCAGCCTGCGCAACGCGTCCACCATGCCAGGCCCATCCAGCAACAACGTCTGCGGGCCCGCCGCGCGTACGCTGGGAGTGCCGGTCAAATCATAGACGCCGTAATACAACACCGCACCGATCACGCGCTGGAGCAAATCCGGCCACTGCTTCAATGCCAGCAATGTCGCCGCCGCCAAGTGCGCACCGGCCGATTCCCCCACGACAATCACCGGCAACCCGGCAAATTCCGCGCAGTCACCCAACAGCCAGCGCGCGGCGCTCAAACAATCCTCCATCAGCCCTTCTATCGGTGTATCGACCGCCAGCCGATAATCCACCGACACCACCGCCACCTCGCACGCGTTCACCAGGCCCAGGTTGAGGTCATCATCCATCTGCGCATTGCCGATCACCCAACCGCCGCCGTGGATATCCAGCACCACGCCCTTGGGCTTGCCGCTCGGCCGCAAGATACGCACGGGGACTGCGCCCACGAATTGAGTCTCGGCCAGCGGCGCCCGCTTGAACGTTTGACTGACCCGCAACAGCGCCTGAATCAAACGCGGTGTCACGCGATTGCGGATTTTGAAGCGCGGCAGCCAAGTGAGCTTTTGGTTGAAGCGGCGCATTTGAGCCAGTTCAGGCGCACTGGCGGGCCAGGGTTTATGGGCCATCAGCGGTTATTGCGCAAAATCGAGAAATTCAACGCCGCCGCCACGCACAGCCACGCCAGGTACGGGAACAGGATCAGCCCGGTAATCAGGTCCAGGCGCACGGCCAATACCACCATTGCGGCGACGGTGAGCCACAACAACACGATGATCAGCATACCGGCGAGCAACTGATGCGCACCGAAAAATACCGGTGTCCACAGCGTGTTCAACGCAATCTGCGCCGCCCACAATGCCAGCACCGGCTGGCTGTCGGGGATCAGGCTCAAGCGGTAACCGGCCCAGGCCAACAGCAGGTAGATAATGCTCCAGGCCACCGGGAACAGCCAGTTGGGCGGGGTGAAGCCGGGCTTGACCAGGGATTCGTACCAGGCACCGGGTTTGAAAATGACACCGGTGCTGGCGGCAGCGGCGCAAGCCAGGAGGAATATAAAGAAGGTCATCGTCTGTCCTTGGCTGAGTTCAGTGGCGTGCAACGGGGAAGTCTTTCTGCATGCATCTTCAATGACTCCAGCACGCGCGCAAAAATTCCATCCGGCGTGGCGATTTGCGCGAGCGGGCGCCTCTTCTGTGCGTCATCAAAATTCGCTAAGGTGCCTCGATACCCTAGCCTATCTTGCCCTTATCGAGACCCTCCACCTTGGCCCACTCTCCCACTGATCGCCCCACCCGCATCTGGGGAGTGTTCCTGATCTTCCTGCGTCTGGGCCTGACCTCCTTCGGCGGTCCCGTCGCGCACCTGGGCTATTTCAGGCACGAATTCGTGACCCGGCGCAGTTGGCTGAGCGAGCGCAGCTATGGGGATTTGGTCGCGCTGTGCCAGTTCCTGCCCGGCCCGGCCAGCAGCCAGGTGGGCATCGCGCTCGGCCTGTCGCGGGCCGGCTACGGCGGAGCGCTGGCGGCGTGGCTGGGGTTTACGCTGCCGTCCGCCGTCGTGCTGATCCTGTTTGCCCTGGGCATTGCCCAACACAGCACCGCCATCCCGCCCGGCGCGCTGCACGGCCTCAAGGTGGTGGCTGTCGCGGTGGTCGCCCAGGCCGTATGGGGCATGGCGCGCAACCTGTGTACCGACGCACCGCGCATCACCCTGATGCTGCTCGCCGCCTGCGTGGCCCTGCTGCAAAGCTCTGCGTGGGGCCAGGTCGGGGTGATCAGCGCAGCGGCGGTGGCTGGCCTGCTGCTGTTCAAGCCCACACCGCCCGCCGCGCACGATGCGTTGCCCGTGACCATCAGCCGTCGTGCAGGGGCAATGTGGTTGTCGCTGTTTGTGCTGGTGCTGGCCGGCCTGCCGATCCTGGCCCACTGGCTCCCCAACCCAAGCCTGGCGTTAACCGACGCCTTCTACCGCACCGGCGCGCTGGTATTTGGCGGCGGCCACGTGGTACTGCCCCTGCTGCAAGCCGAAGTGGTGCCCACCGGCTGGGTCAGCAACGACGTGTTCCTGGCCGGCTACGGTGCCGCCCAAGCCATGCCCGGCCCCTTGTTCACCTTCGCGGCTTTCCTCGGTGCCTCCATGACCCAAGCCCCGACCGGCTGGCTCGGCGGCCTGCTCTGCCTGCTGGCGATCTTCGCACCCTCGTTTTTGCTGGTGATGGGCGCACTGCCCTTCTGGGAAAGCCTGCGCCGCAGCCCTCGCACCCAGGCCGCGCTGGCAGGCGTGAACGCCGCGGTGGTCGGCCTGTTGCTGGCGGCGTTGTATCAGCCGGTGTGGACCAGCGCGATCTTTACCGCCCAGGACTTCGGCCTGGCGCTGATTGGCGTGGTGGCGTTGATGGTGTGGAAGCTGCCACCGTGGCTGGTGGTGGTAGGAAGCGGCGCGGCGGGATGGTTATTAAGTCTTACGGTGTGAAGCTTGCAGCCAACGCGCATCGCCCTGCCGAGTTAATCCCTAGCCCTTCAACTCACCCGCCCGATTGCTCGCCGCATCGTCGTAAGCCACGTACAACGACTCGGCAATTTGGCTTTTGATGGCTTTGGTGGATTCCAGCCCCAGCACAAAACCTTCCGCCTTGCCGCCGGCACGGTTGAGTTCTTCGTGAGTGGCCGCGCCCGTGATGGCGTCGAGAAGCTTGGCGGCGTGAGGGCCTACACCTTTGGGCAGGGAGATTTGGTCGATGGTCATTACGGTACCTTCAAGGATGGAGATCGGTAGCGCGTGGAACCACTGCCGGGGTGGCATGGTAGACCGGTTAGCGGAGAAAGGGGTTGCTTTCGGCCAGACGCTCGACGGTTTCAACACCGGATCTGCGTTGTTTTAGAAAGCGAGGCGCTTGACTGGAGGGGATTGGGTGAGTCGTAGCTCAACTATTTCAACGTGCAGGATCGTACAAGCCAGCTAACCACCCCCTCGATATCCTGACACCTCTCAACTACCCGAGTATCGGTCATGGCCCAGTCACAGCACCCAACACAAC
Source organism: Pseudomonas sp. FG86 (assembly GCF_057808775.1). Taxonomy (NCBI): domain Bacteria; kingdom Pseudomonadati; phylum Pseudomonadota; class Gammaproteobacteria; order Pseudomonadales; family Pseudomonadaceae; genus Pseudomonas; species Pseudomonas sp. FG86. The sequence goes on from NZ_JBMDIS010000104.1 coordinate 17,747, forward strand.
CTGTAAACCTCACGCAAAAAGCTTCGCTCATCAATGAGCAATGGAGCCCGAGGGTCGTCGCCGAGATGAACGACTACCAGTTCAAGGTGGTGCGTATCGAAGGAGAGTTCATCTGGCACTCGCACCCGGAAACCGACGAGGCGTTTCTTGTGCTTGAAGGGACGCTGCGTATCGACCTTCCAGAAGGTCCCGTGTACGTGGCGCCGGGTGAACTGTATGTGGTCCCCCGTGGCGTCGAGCATCGGACGGCCGCTGAAGGTGAAGCCAAGCTGATGATGATCGAACCGCGCGGCATTCTGAACACCGGCCATGAAGGCGGAGAGCGTACTGCCACAAATGATCTGTGGATCTGAACGGCTGGGGCTCGTCGCCCCGCTTTTGAACTTGGCGCCGAGGGCGAGGATAGCGAGTACGGCCAACGGGTGAGGCGGTGCAAGCCGCCTGATGCACCGGTAAAAACCACTGCGCCCACCAATAGACGGCGTCGGTCGTGATGGGTTAGTCAGCCTCCCCTACTCTTCAACACTGTGTATCAACGCCGCAAACAGCTCGCCACGCGGCCTCTTGTTCCACGGGATATCGGCACTTTCAAACCACGCCTGCCCGGCTTCCGGATGGGGGCCGCTCAGTACCACCACGCCTTTTTCATAGGCATAACGCGCCGCGGCGACGTCGCCGTTATGGTAGGTCGCGAGGGTTTTATAGCGTGTGGTCGTGCGGGGTGTGGGGAAGTAAGGGCCATCCTGATAGAAGACGTGGTCCGGCGTGCCCGCCCAGGTGACGCGAACCGCCGCGTCGTCGAGGGTGGTCACTTCAAAGCCTGGGCGGCCGACTTCGCTGTCGAGGGCCTGCGGGATCAGGCCGAAGTTGTTTTCGTCCGCCAGGTAGGCGCCCATGCACAAGCCCAGGTAACGACCACCCTGGGCGACATAATTGCGAATGGCCTCGACGCGAGCATCGCCCAGGCTGTCGAGGGCGGCGGGAATGTCCTGGCCGCCGCCGGGTTGCACATAGAGATCGTAGCGGGCGAGGGTTTGCGCGGTGATGTCGATCGGTTCGTCGGCGCCGACGAAGTCGATCTGGTAAGTCGGGTCGAGACGCAGCAGTGCCCTTTTCACGCTTTCCGAACAGTCCTCGCAGCCCGCCGGGCCGCGGTAGATCGCCACATGGGTGAGGGGTGTGGCGGCGTGCGCCGACACTGTGGCAAACGCCAGTAACGCGGCGGCGATAGCGTACGACTTCATGGCAGTGGGCTCTTGGCAGGGAGGGCATGGGTGATCCAGCGCACAGCCTAAATCGAATGGGCTGTTGAATCCGTTAACAGTTGTAAACACCCCCAGGTGCCTTGGGTACCCTGCAGGCCGGCTCGAAAGGCGGCATGCAATGGATCTGAAATTCAGTCACGTCGATATATTGGTCGAGCATCTCGAGATAGGGTTGTTGTGGCGAGCGGGGGGCGCATTATCGGGTTGCCCAAACGCTTCGGGCACTTCTCCATCGAGATTCTGGAGGAGAAGGGGCTGAAAGCCTTTATCGACGCAGCGTTTGCCGACGAACCGGTCAATTAGGGCACTCCTTCGCAGCAGCGCAGTCTCTACCTGAACACCCACTTTTGCCCAGCGGAGCCTCACATGATCATTGTCCACCACCTCAACAACTCGCGCTCGCAGCGCATTCTATGGCTGCTCGAAGAGCTCGGCCTGCCCTACGAGATCAAGCGCTACCAGCGCGACCCGAAAACCAATCTTGCGCCACCGGAGCTCAAGGCCATTCATCCGCTGGGCAAATCCCCGGTGATTGAAGACGGCTCCCGCGTGGTGATCGAGTCCGCTGCGATCATCGACTACCTGATCCGCCGCCATGGCGAAGGCCGCCTGCAGCCAGACCCGGCGACCGCCACCTATGACGAGTACGTGCAGTGGCTGCACTTCGCCGAAGGTTCGGCCATGTTGCCGTTGATGCTCAACCTGTACGTCGGGCGCCTGGGGGAAGCCGGTGCGCCGTTGCATCCGCGTATCGAGTCCGAGGTGGCCAATTACCTGGGTTATCTGAACGACGCCCTGGGCAACTCTCCATATCTGGTGGGTGACACGTTGAGCGGCGCGGATATCCAGATGAGCTTTATCGGCGAGATTGCCAAGGCCCAGGGCAAGTTGCAGGCGTACCCGAACCTGGCCGCCTGGGTGCAGCGGTTCCAGGCGCGACCCGCGTATCGCCAGGCGTTGGAACAGGGCGGAGCGTATGCGTTTGCGAAGTGAGGACGCTGTTGTGACAAGCGGGGTTGTTGTTGTGGCAAGCGGGCTTGTTGTGGCGAGCGGGCTTGCCCCGCGTTGGGCTGCGCAGCAGCCCC
>NZ_JBMDIS010000105.1:0-19748 GCF_057808775.1 Pseudomonas sp. FG86
GGCGCGGGGCGGCTAAACCGGCATCCCTGCCGGTTTACCCCCCAAATCACTATCGGATTACGGCCAGCGTGGTTTAACGGGGCGCCTGAGATCAAGATCAAGATCTAAAGCAACGGCAACGGCAACGGCAACGGCAACGGCAAGATCAAGAGCGCGGCTCGCTTCGCGTCGGCGGTGTGGTTAGCGTTGGCTGCTACACAGTTGTGTAGAGACCGATGGCCATTAGGGCAAGCCCGTTCGCCACATGTTTGATCGCATTCCCCCGACCGCCGGCCAATTACCAAGCAAGCTAATTATTTAATTTGACATTCGCTGCCTAAGCAGTAACATCTCGTCATACATTAACTGCCTAGGCAGTAATAAGGTGGCTTTCGATGAAACACTTCACCCCTGACAACTTCCACAACTGCCACCTCGGCCTGTTGCTGGGTCGTGCCGCCATCCTCAAGGACCGCATCATCGACGCCCACATGGAACCCCACGGCATTACCGCCGCGCAGTTCAAGGTGTTGATCATCATGGCCCAGTTCGGTGTCGACACCCCGGCGGAGCTGTGTCGCAACCTGTCCCTGGACAGCGGTTCGATGACCCGCATGCTTGATCGCCTGGAGCAAAAGGGCCTGCTGGATCGCAAGCGTTCCGAACTGGACCGCCGTCAGGTGCAGTTGGTGCTCACCGCCGACGGTCAGCGCTTGGCGGACATGCTCCCGCACATCGGCGCCGACGCGTTGAACCAGTTGGCTGGCGCCTTGGAGCCCGGCGAGCTGGAAACCCTGGAAAAGATCCTCAAGAAAATTCTGATAGCTGCTGGTGATCCCATCACCCTTCAGCGGGTAGGTAAAGAATGAACACACGTGCCCTTTGCCTGGTGCTGATGGCCATGAGCATGGCCGGTTGCGCCAACTTCAGTGGCCTCGACACCCAGGGTCAACGCCTCGATGCCAACACCCTGCAAACCGGCAAGTCCCTCAGTGGCGTGAGCCTGTCGGCCGCCGCCTGGCCCAGCGCCGACTGGTGGAAAAGCCTCGGTGACCCGCAACTCGACAGCCTGATCCAGGAAGCCCTGCAAAACAGCCCGGATATGCAAGTCGCCAGCGCGCGTGCCCACCAGGCCGAAGCGGCGGCGTATGCGGCCAACGCTGCACGTATGCCGACCCTGGACGCCAGCGCCGGCGTCAGCCGTTCACGCCTGGCCAAGGATCAGGACCCGCTGGGGCAGGGCGATGCCTACGCCACCGTGCGCAACATCGGTGCCAGCTTCAATTACAACTTCGACTTATGGGGTGGCCAACGCGCCGCCTGGGAAGCCGCGTTGGGTGAAGCGCGTGCCGCCCAGGTCGACCAGCAGGCCGCGCGCCTGACCCTGGCGGCCAACGTGGCCAAAGCCTACAGCGACCTGGGCCAGGCCCATATCGTGCGTGACCTGGCCAATGACGACCTCAAGCGCACCCGGCAAATGCTCGACCTGGGCAAGCGCCGGCTGAATTCGGGTATCGACAGCCAGTACCAGTACCAGCAGACCGAAAGCCTGGAAGCCAGCTCCCAATCACAACTGATCGATGCCGAAAAGCAACTGCAGAGCGCCAAGATCGCCCTGGCCGTGTTGCTCGGCAAAGGCCCGGACCGTGGCAACGAACTGGTACGCCCCAACGTGCTGAAACCCAGTGCCGTCGCGGTACCTTCGGTGCTGCCTGCCGAACTGCTCGGCCGGCGCCCGGACCTGATCGCCGCACGCTGGCGGGTCGAGGCCGCGAGCAAGAACGTCGCCGCCAGCAAGACGCGCTTCTACCCCAACCTCAACCTGAGCGCGAGCGCCGGGGCTGAGTCGTTGCTGGGGGATGCGATGTTTGGTTCGGCCAGCCGTTTCTTCAGCATTGCGCCGACGATTTCGCTGCCGATCTTCGACGGTGGCCGCCTGCGCGCCGACCTCGATGCCCGCGATGCCGACTACGACCTGGCGGTGGCCCAGTACAACAAAACCCTGGTGCAAGCCCTCGGCGATATCGGCAATACCCTTTCACAACTGCGCGACACCGGCCGGCAGATCCAGGCCCAGCAACATGCCGCGGACATTGCCCAGCAGTCCTACGACACCGGGTTGCAACGGTACAGCTCCGGCATCGGCAATTACCTGGATGTACTGAGCATCGAGCAGCAATTGCTGCAGGCCCAGCGTCAGCTGGCGACCTTGAATGCCGCACAAATCGATCTGTCGATTCAACTGATGCAAGCCCTGGGTGGCGGCTACAACGCCGCAAACGTGGCGTCGACCACCCCAGCTACACGCACGGAATAATTTGAGGTATTTGTCATGGCCACTGCCGAAAACAGCAATGCAACGCAACAACCCAAAGACGACAGCAACCCCCGCAAACGCAAAGTGATGCTGATCGGCCTGGCGCTGATCGTGATCCTCGGGAGCGTCGGTGTGTGGGGCTGGTATGAGCTCTACGGTCGCTTCAACGAGAGCACCGACGACGCCTACGTGAATGGCAACGTGGTGGAAATCACCCCGCTGGTCACCGGTACCGTGGTCAGCATCGGCGCCGACGATGGCGACCTGGTCCATGAAGGCCAGGTGCTGGTCAATTTCGACCCGAACGACGCAGCGGTCGGCCTGCAAAGTGCCCAGGCCAACCTGGCGCGCACCGTGCGTCAGGTGCGTGGCTTGTACAGCAATGTCGATGGCATGAAAGCCCAGGTGAACGCCCAGAAAGCCGATGTGCAAACCGCCCAGGACAACTACAACCGACGCAAGACCCTGGCCCAGGGCGGGGCGATCTCCCAGGAGGAGCTGTCCCACGCCCGTGACAGCCTGACCGCGGCCAAGAACGCCCTGACCAACCTTGAGCAACAACTCAAAACCAGCAACGCCCTGGTGGATGACACCGTGATCTCGTCCCACCCGGACGTGCAAGCCGCCGCCGCACAACTGCGCCAAGCCTACCTGGCCAATGCGCGCAGCACTTTGATCGCCCCTGTCACCGGCTATGTGGCCAAGCGCACCGTGCAACTGGGCCAGCGTGTCCAGCCGGGCACGGCGTTGATGGCGGTAATCCCGCTCAACCAGCTGTGGATCGACGCCAACTTCAAGGAAACCCAGTTGCGCAACATGCGTATCGGCCAGCCGGTGGACATCGAGGCGGATATCTACGGCAGCGACGTGAAGTTCAGCGGTACGGTCGACAGCCTCGGCGCGGGCACCGGCAGCGCGTTTGCCCTGCTGCCGGCACAGAACGCCACCGGTAACTGGATCAAGATCGTGCAACGGGTGCCGGTGCGCATCCATGTCAATGCCGACGAACTGGCCAAGCACCCGCTGCGCGTGGGCTTGAGCACCGTGGTCAATGTCGACCTGCATGACCAGAGCGGCCCGGTGCTGGCGCAACAGGCCCCGCAAAAGGCCTCGTTCACCACGGATGTGTATGAACGCCAATTGGCCGAGGCCGACGCCATGATCACCCAATTGATCCATGACAACAGCGTCGCTGCTCCCAAGGCTGCGCAACGCTGATGAGCAATAACGCCTCCTTCTCACCGCCGAGCCTGTTGATGGCCACCATTGGCCTGTCGCTGGCGACCTTTATGCAGGTGCTCGACACCACGATCGCCAACGTGGCGTTGCCGACGATTTCCGGCAACCTCGGCGTGAGTTCGGAGCAGGGCACCTGGGTGATCACCTCATTTGCGGTGAGCAATGCCATCGCCTTGCCGCTGACCGGCTGGTTGAGCCGGCGCTTTGGTGAGGTGAAGCTGTTCCTGTGGGCCACCCTCCTGTTCGTGCTGGCCTCGTTTCTCTGCGGTATCTCCACCTCGATGCCCGAGCTGATTGGCTTTCGGGTGCTGCAAGGCCTGGTGGCGGGGCCGTTGTACCCGATGACCCAGACCCTGTTGATCGCCGTCTACCCCCCCGCGAGGCGCGGCATGGCCTTGGCGTTATTGGCGATGGTCACCGTGGTGGCGCCGATTGCCGGCCCCATCCTGGGTGGCTGGATCACCGATAGCTACAGCTGGCCGTGGATCTTCTTTATCAACGTGCCCATCGGCATCTTTGCGGTGATGGTGGTGCGTTCGCAATTGAAGGCACGCCCGGTGGTCACCAGTTACCAGCCGATGGATTACGTCGGATTGCTGAGCTTGATCGTCGGTGTCGGCGCCTTGCAGATCATCCTCGACAAGGGCAACGACCTGGACTGGTTCGAATCCAACTTCATCATCATCGGCGCGGTGATCTCGGCGATTGCCCTGGCGGTGTTCATCATTTGGGAACTGACTGACCAGCACCCGGTGGTCAACCTGCGGCTGTTTGCCTACCGGAACTTCCGCATCGGTACCATTGTGTTGATCCTGGGCTATGCGGGGTTCTTCGGCATCAACCTGATCCTGCCGCAGTGGTTGCAAACCCAGATGGGCTACACCGCGACGTGGGCGGGCCTGGCGGTGGCGCCGATCGGCATCCTGCCGGTGCTGATGTCGCCGTTTGTCGGCAAGTACGCGCACAAGTTCGACCTGCGCCTGCTGGCCGGCCTGGCGTTCCTGGCGATTGGCTTGAGCTGCTTCATGCGGGCAGGCTTCACCAATGAGGTGGACTTCACCCACATCGCCCTGGTGCAGCTGTTCATGGGCATCGGCGTGGCACTGTTCTTCATGCCGACCTTGAGCATCTTGATGTCCGACCTGCCACCGCAGCAGATTGCCGATGGTGCGGGCCTGGCGACCTTCCTGCGGACCCTGGGTGGTAGCTTCGCGGCATCGCTGACCACGTGGATCTGGATTCGCCGGGCGGACCAGCACCACGCGTACATGAGCGAAAACATGACGACCTACGACTCGGCGACCCGTGATGCGTTGAACGCACTCGGCGGGGCAGGGCAGAAGGCTTATGCGCAATTGGACCAGATCCTCACCAGCCAGGCATACATGATGTCCACCGTGGATTACTTCACGCTGCTGGGATGGATGTTCATGGGGTTGATGCTGCTGGTGTGGCTGGCCAAGCCGCCGTTTACCGCGAAGGCGGGGCCGGCTGCTTCCGGTCACTGATTCCGAAAACGTACAGGGATCTAAATGTGGGAGGGGGCTTGCCCCCGATGGCGGTGGATCAGTCACAGCAATATTGACTGGCCTACTGCTATCGGGGGCAAGCCCCCTCCCACATTTGGATCTTTGTTCACATTGGATCAGTGGTGTTTGGTGATCAGGCGCCAGGCAACGCCAGTTGCGGGTTCACAAAATCAAACGCCGCCAACTGAAACCCTTGCTCATCCACCTGCAACGCCCAGCCCTGCTTGTCCCAATCCCCCAGCACAATGCGCTTGGCCGCCTGGTCGCCAATCTGCAACTTGTGGATCGCCGGACGGTGCGTATGGCCGTGGACCAGGGTGCGCACGCCAAATTGCTGCATCACCCGCGGCACTTCTTCCGGGGTGACGTCGACAATATCGTTGGCCTTCATCCGCGTCTGCGCACGGCTTTCGCTGCGCAGCTTGCGCGCCAGCGCGTGGCGGGCGCGCAGTGGCAGGTGACGCAGGATAAACAGCACCAGCGGGTTACGCAGGATGCGCCGCAGCTTCATATAGCCGAGGTCGCGGGTGCAGAGACTGTCGCCGTGCATCAGCAGCACGGGCTCGCCATGGAGCTGCACGACACTCGGGTCCTTGAGCAAGGTAGCGCCTGTGGTTTTGCAGAACGCCTTGCCGATCAGGAAATCGCGGTTGCCATGCATGATAAAAATCGGGGTACCGCTGTCGCTCAGCTCGCGCAGAGCTGCGCAGATCGAACGCTGGAAGGGGGTCATCCCATCGTCGCCAATCCAGGCTTCAAAGAAGTCCCCCAGAATGTACAACGCCTGGGCGCCACGGGCGCGGCCGTGGAGCAGATCCAGAAACGCCCGGGTAATGTCCGGGCGTTCCTCTTCCAGATGCAAATCTGAAATCAGCAATATCACTCAATGATCTCGGCTTTCTCGATGATCACGTCTTCTGCTGGCACGTCCTGGTGGCCGGCCTTGCTGGTGGTGGAAACTGCTTTGATCTTGTCGACAACGTCAGTGCCTTCGGTGACTTTACCGAACACCGCGTAGCCCCAGCCTTGAACGTTCTTGCCGCTGTGGTTCAGGAAGGTGTTGTCGGCCACGTTGATGAAGAACTGCGCGGAGGCCGAATGCGGCTCCATGGTACGGGCCATGGCAACGGTGTACTTGTCGTTGGAAAGGCCGTTGTCCGCTTCGTTCTGGATGCTTGGACGCTTGTCTTTCTTTTCTTTCATGCCTGGCTCGAAACCGCCGCCCTGGACCATGAAGTTGCCGATGACACGGTGGAAAACGGTATTTTCGTAGTGGCCGGCTTTCACGTATTCGATGAAGTTGGCGACGGTGATCGGCGCTTTCTCGGCGTTCAGCTCGATGACGATGTCACCGTAGTTGGTGGTCAGTTTGACTTGAGTCATGTGTACTACTCTTTTCAGGGAATTCGTGGGTTCGGGCGCCTCGGCGCCACGACCGGTTTGGCTAAACGACGGCCAAGACGCGCAGTTTAACGTGCCCTGCAGGAATTTCGAGGTGGTTTTTTACCGCCCGGGCAATTAAACCAGCAGTTTTTGGCCGTGCTCTGTCAGGTGGTTGACAGCATCGGCTATGATATCGCCTTTGTTTTATCTGGCCCCACCCGGCCACGAACCTGTCTGTTCAAGGATCCTATGAGCAAGCCCACTGTCGACCCTACCTCGAATTCCAAGGCCGGACCTGCCGTCCCGGTCAATTTCCTGCGCCCGATCATCCAGGCGGACCTGGATTCGGGCAAGCACACGCAGATCGTCACCCGCTTCCCGCCAGAGCCCAACGGCTACCTGCACATCGGTCACGCCAAGTCGATCTGTGTGAACTTCGGCCTGGCCCAGGAGTTCGGTGGCGTCACGCACCTGCGTTTCGACGACACCAACCCGGCCAAGGAAGACCAGGAATACATCGACGCCATCGAGAGCGACATCAAGTGGCTGGGCTTCGAGTGGTCCGGTGAAGTGCGCTACGCCTCCCAGTACTTCGACCAGTTGTTCGACTGGGCCGTCGAGCTGATCAAGGCCGGCAAGGCCTACGTCGACGACCTGACCCCGGAGCAGGCCAAGGAATACCGTGGCACCCTGACCGAGCCAGGCAGGAACAGCCCGTTCCGCGACCGTTCGGTAGAAGAGAACCTCGACTGGTTCGCCCGCATGCGTGCCGGTGAGTTCCCGGACGGTGCCCGCGTGCTGCGCGCCAAGATCGACATGGCTTCGCCGAACATGAACCTGCGCGACCCGATCATGTACCGCATCCGCCATGCCCACCACCACCAGACCGGTGACAAGTGGTGCATCTACCCCAACTACGATTTCACCCACGGTCAGTCGGACGCCATCGAAGGCATCACCCACTCCATCTGCACCCTGGAGTTCGAGAGCCATCGCCCGCTGTACGAATGGTTCCTGGAGCACCTGCCGGTACCGGCGCACCCGCGCCAGTACGAATTCAGCCGCCTGAACCTGAACTACACCATCACCAGCAAGCGCAAGCTCAAGCAACTGGTGGATGAAAAGCACGTGCATGGCTGGGACGACCCGCGCATGTCGACGCTGTCGGGCTTCCGCCGTCGCGGCTACACTCCGGCGTCGATCCGTAATTTCTGTGAGATGGTCGGTACCAACCGCTCCGACGGCGTGGTCGACTACGGCATGCTCGAGTTCAGCATCCGCCAGGACCTCGACGCGAACGCGCCGCGCGCCATGTGCGTGCTGCGCCCGTTGAAAGTCGTGATCACCAACTACCCGGAAGACAAGGTCGACAACCTCGAGCTGCCGCGTCATCCGCAGAACGAAGCACTGGGCGTGCGCAAGCTGCCGTTCGCGCGTGAAATCTACATCGACCGCGATGACTTCATGGAAGAGCCGCCAAAAGGCTACAAGCGCCTGGAGCCAAATGGCGAAGTGCGCCTGCGCGGCAGCTACGTGATCCGCGCCGACGAAGCCATCAAGGACGCCGATGGCAACATCGTCGAGCTGCGTTGCTCCTACGACCCGGAAACCCTGGGCAAGAACCCTGAAGGCCGCAAGGTCAAGGGCGTGATCCACTGGGTGCCGGCCGCTGCCAGCATCGAGTGTGAAGTGCGTCTGTACGATCGCCTGTTCCGTTCGCCGAATCCTGAAAAGGCCGAAGACAGCGCCAGCTTCCTCGACAACATCAACCCTGACTCCCTGCAAGTGCTCACCGGTTGTCGTGCCGAGCCATCCTTGGGCGACGCACAGCCGGAAGACCGTTTCCAGTTCGAGCGCGAAGGCTACTTCTGCGCGGATATCAAGGACTCGAAACCAGGTCAGCCGGTATTCAACCGTACCGTGACCTTGCGTGATTCGTGGGGCCAGTGATTCTGTTTTAAGGAACTGTCGTGCTAACGATCTACAACACACTCAGCAAGACCAAAGAAGTCTTCAAGCCGCTGGATGGCAACAAGGTGCGCATGTACGTGTGCGGCATGACCGTGTACGACTATTGCCACATCGGCCACGGTCGCAGCATGGTTGCCTTCGACCTGGTGACCCGCTGGTTGCGTTTCAGCGGCTATGACTTGACCTATGTGCGCAACATCACCGACATCGACGACAAGATCATCAACCGCGCCAACGAAAACGGCGAGTCGTTCGATGCGCTGACCGAGCGCATGATCGCCGCCATGCACGAGGACGAGGCGCGCCTCAACATCCTCAAGCCGGACATGGAGCCGCGTGCCACGGACCACATCCCTGGCATGCACGCGATGATCCAGACCCTGATCGACAAGGGCTACGCCTACGCCCCAGGCAATGGCGACGTGTACTACCGCGTCGCCAAGTTCATGGGCTACGGCAAGCTGTCGCGCAAGAAAATCGAAGACCTGCGCATCGGCGCGCGCATTGAAGTCGACGAAGCCAAGCAGGATCCGTTGGACTTCGTGCTGTGGAAAGGCACCAAACCCGGCGAACCAAGCTGGGAATCGCCATGGGGCGCCGGGCGTCCGGGCTGGCACATCGAATGCTCGGTGATGTCCACCTGCTGCCTGGGCGAGACCTTCGACATCCATGGCGGCGGCAGCGACCTGGAGTTCCCGCACCACGAGAACGAAATCGCCCAAAGCGAAGCCGCCACCGGCAAGACCTACGCCAACGCCTGGATGCACTGCGGCATGATCCGCATCAATGGCGAGAAGATGTCCAAGTCCTTGAACAACTTCTTCACCATCCGCGACGTGCTGGAAAAGTACCACCCGGAGGTTGTGCGTTACCTGTTGGTGTCCAGCCACTACCGCAGCGCCATCAACTACTCGGAAGACAACCTCAAGGACGCCAAAGGCGCCCTGGAGCGCTTCTACCACGCGTTGAAAGGCTTGCCCGCCGTTGCACCGGCTGGCGGCGAAGCGTTCGTGGCACGGTTTACCGAAGTGATGAACGACGACTTCGGCACGCCGGAAGCATGTGCGGTGCTGTTCGAGATGGTGCGCGAGATCAACCGCCTGCGTGAGAGTGATCTCGACGCAGCGGCTGGGTTGGCGGCTCGCTTGAAGGAACTGGCCAGTGTGCTGGGCGTGTTGCAGATGGAAGCCGATGACTTCCTGCAAGCCGGCGCTGAAGGGCGTGTGGATGCGGCTGAGGTTGATGCGCTGATCCAGGCGCGTCTGGCGGCTCGTGCCAACAAGGACTGGGCGGAATCCGACCGTATCCGTGACCAACTGACCGCGATGGGCGTGGTGTTGGAAGACGGCAAGGGCGGGACGACGTGGCGGTTGGCCGACCAGGCTTGATCAGCAAACCCTGAATAAAAAACGCCCCGACTGGTTCAGGGCGTTTTTTTGCGCCCTGTTTTAGTGAGCGGCTCACCCGATCCAGTGTGGGATTGGCGGTATCCATGCGATCCACAGCCGGGCTGCTCTCCACCTGCCACCCGCGATCAAATGTGGGAGGGGGCTTGCCCCCGATGGCGGTGGGTCAGCCAACACACCTGCCAACCGTGCCACCGCCTTCGAAGCCTCGCTAAAGCTCGACATCTCCCACAGGGGATTGGCGGTATCCACGAGATCTACAGCCGGGCTGCTCTCTACCTGCCACCCGCGATCCAGTGCGGGAGGGGGCTTGCCCCCTATTGCGCGGTGCGAGGGCCTGCTGCTACTTGATATCGACTCTGCACAAAACCATTGTCCGACACGTACGTTCCGACGTGGTGGAGCTCATGCTCACTGCCAACCTGACTGAATAGCGGGATCCCTTGCCCGAGTAAAACCGGGATACGGGTAATGATCAGCTCATTGATCAGGCCCGCTTCAAGAAACGCCTGGATCGTTTGGCCACCGTCGATATAGAGATGCTTCATGCCGCGCTCAGCTAACGCCGCCACGAGTGTGGTTGCATCTCCCGCCATGACCTCGACCTTGCCCTCCAGATGTGCAGGGATTTGCAGCGGCTGGTGAGAGAGCGCAATGACCGGTGTACCCTCATAGAGCCACTTGGGGAAGGACACTACTTTCTCCAGGGTTTTTCGGCCCATCACCAGCGCATCGACCGTGGCGATAAAGCGTTCATAGGTCATGCCTTTTAACTCAGCGGTTTCATATTCCGGCCGGAGCAACCATTCGATATCACCGTCTGGACGGGCAATAAAGCCGTCGATGCTGGCGGCGATAAAGACAGAACATTTGATCTCCATGGTGGACACTCCTCTTTATGCGCTGGACGCAACGACAGTCAACGGGGGCTTTTAGCCTGGCGCTAATGTTAATTTAATCTTTGCGTGTAACAACCGAGCGGCGATAAAGATAGCCCTTACGCCCCCTTTCTGCCGTGCGAGGATGTATGCGAAGTTGGTTGATCCGTTACCGTTACGCAATTATTTTCTGGTTGTGCTTCGGCGTTTTCCGTACATCCCTGGCCGACTGGAATCCCATTCCCTCTGGCTCCATGCGCCCGACATTGCTGGAGGGCGATGTGGTGTTGGTCAATCGCGTGGCCTACGACCTCAAGCTGCCGCTCACGGACATCTCCCTGGCCAAACTCGATAACCCCCAGCGCGGCGATGTGGTGACGTTCTCGTCGCCCAAGGATGGCATGCGCCTGATCAAGCGCATCGTCGGTATTCCCGGTGACACCCTGGAAATGAAGGATGAGGTGTTGTGGGTTAACGGCGTGCCGTCCACCTACAGTGACGCACAGGACATCAGTGAACCCATCGTTCCCGGCCATACGGTGCCAGGAATCAAGCTGACCGAACGGGCGGCCAACCGTCAGCGCACGGTGCAGTTCATGCCGACGGTGCGGGCACTGCGCAATTTCGGGCCGGTGGTGGTGCCGGCCGACAGCTATTTCATGCTGGGGGACAATCGCGATAACAGCGATGACTCCCGGTACATCGGTTTTGTGCCGCGTCGGCTGTTGATCGGGCGGGCACATCATGTGCTGGCATCGGCGCAGATCCTGGATCACTGGATGCCACGCCTGAACAGATTCGGTGCGCCGATCCTGTAAGGACAAGCCCCCATTACCCTTTTAGGAGCTGGCAAGCCGACTCCTACAGTTGGGTGTGTTACGAGGCCCCCTGAATCCAGACACTAACTTTTGGGTTAGCCCATTACCTTTTCGTGCGTTCTTGTGGGCTATCCGCCCGGTTCCTATCCTGCGGTCTTCGTTTATCCAGGAGTAGGTTCCATGAGCTTTGATCTCGGACTAAAAGGCCTTCGTGCGCTGGTCACCGGTGGCACCAAAGGTATTGGCGCCGCCGTGGTGGCGGTGTTGCGTGAACAAGGCGCCCAGGTGATTTCGGTCGCGCGTTCGGCGGCGGATTCGACGCCCGAAGGCGTGCATTTCATCGCTGCCGACCTAGGCACTGCCGCCGGTTGTGCGAGTGCTACTGAGGCGGTGAAGGCTCGGCTTGGCGGCGTCGATATCATCGTCAATGTGCTCGGCGGCTCAAGCGCGCCCGGTGGTGGTTTTGCGGTGCTCGATGATGAGCAGTGGGCGAATGCCCTGGGCCAGAACCTGATGGCGGCAGTGCGGGTGGATCGGGCGCTCCTGCCTGGGATGCTCGCGCGCGGCGCCGGGGTGATTATTCATGTCACGTCGATCCAGCGGGAGTTGCCGTTGCCGGATTCGACCACGGCGTATGCCGCTGCAAAGGCAGCATTGGCGACCTACAGCAAGAGCCTGTCGAAAGAAGTCACGCCCAAGGGTATTCGGGTGGTGCGGGTTTCGCCGGGCTGGGTGGAGACGGACGCGGCGGTAGCACTGGCGGAGCGCCTGGCGGAGCAGGCGGGAACGGATTACGAGGGGGGCAAGCAGATCATCATGCAGGCGCTCGGCGGTATTCCGCTTGGACGGCCGGCCAAGCCTCAGGAGGTGGCTGACTTGATCGCCTTCCTGGTCTCGCCCCGCGCCGCGTCGATCAGCGGCACCGAGTACGTGATCGACGGCGGCACCGTCCCTACGGTCTAATTCGTCGGTTTGGCGGCTTGCCATTTGAGCAGGCCATCCAGTACCGGGCACAGGCTCTGCCCCCACTCGGTCATACGGTATTCCACCTTGGGCGGCACCACTGGGTAGACCGTGCGCTGTACCAGGCCATCGGCTTCGAGCTGGCGCAATTGCTGGGCGAGCATCTTTTGCGAGATATCCGGGATCAGTCGCTCAAGGTCGGAATAACGCTGCACCTGGCCGCCGAACAGGTGGAACAGAATGATCAGCTTCCAGCGCCCGCCAAGCCAGGCGAGCGTGGTTTCGACGTCGGCGGCGGCGGTGGCAGGGGTGTAGGTTTTACTCATCGCATACGTCCTAGGACATTTCGGAAAGTTGCCATTTGTTTTGACGTCCGCCGCAGGCTGGCTTTAGATGGTCGACACGACCAAACCCACGATGAAACCAGCGGTGATTCAAATGGATTGTATCTTCTGCAGCATTGTTCAAAAGACCTCCCCAGCGCACATTCTGTGGGAAGACGACCAGCATATGGCGTTTCTTTCGATCTTTCCCAATACACCGGGTTTCAGCGTGGTAATCCCAAAGCAGCACTACGGCAGCTATGCGTTTGCGCAGTCGGATGAGGTGTTGGCCGGGCTTGCCGTTGCAGCGAAGAAAACCGCGCTTCAGATCGACCGTGCGTTTCCCGATGTGGCCCGTACGGGGATGATGCTGGAAGGGTATGGGGTGGATCATCTGCATGCGAAGCTGTTTCCCATGCATGGGACTGGGCAGGACAGCACGTTCAAGCCGTTGAGCTCTAAGGTGGATAAGTTTTTTGAGGCATATGAGGGCTATATCTCTTCCCACGATCATGTGCGGGCCGATGATAAGGGGTTGGCGGAATTGGCGGCGCACATCAGGTCTTTTGCCTAGCGCCAATCCAAATGTGGGAGGGGGCTTGCCCCCGATAGCAGTGGGTCAGCTACAGGTGAGCTGACTGATCCACCGCCATCGGGGGCAAGCCCCCTCCCACAGTTTTGACCGTGTTTTCTATAGGGATCAACGGCGGCTGCTGACTTCGGCGGGTACATCATCGCCAGCCATGCGCTTGCGAAACAACGCCGTGCGCGCCAGCAGCAGGGTGGTCACCGGCACGGTGATCGACAGCAAAATCGGAATCAACCAGCCGTGCAGCACCGGTCCGGACTTGAGCACCGAAAAATAGATAATCGATGCCAACGCCACACTCCACGCGCCCAGCGTCGAGGCCAGTGCCGGAGGGTGCATGCGCTGGAAGAAGTCTTTCATGCGCAGCAAGCCAATCGCGCCGATCAGTGCGAACACGCTGCTCAATACCAACAGTACCGCGACGACGATTTCCATCCATAACGGCATCATTCAATCACCTCCCCACGCAGCAGGAATTTCGCCAGGGCAAATGAGCCGACGAAGCCGAACAGCGCAATCAGCAGCGCCGCTTCAAAGTAGGTGTCGCTGGCATAACGAATACCCAGCACCAGCATCATCAGCATGGCCAGGATATACAGGTAGTCCAGCGCCAGTACCCGGTCCTGGGCCGAGGGGCCTTTGAACAGGCGGATCAACGTCAGCACCATGGCCAGGGAGAACAGGAACAGGCTGAACAGGATCGCATTGGAGAGCAGGGGGCTCATTCGAAGATCTCCATCAGGGGCCGTTCGTAGGCGTGTTTGAAGTGCTGGATAAACTGCGCGTCGTCATCCAGATCGAACACGTGCAACAGCAGGATGCTGCGGTCCAGGGCCAGTTCGGACCAGACGGTACCGGGCGTCACGCTGGTGATCATTGACAGCACAGCCAGCCCATTGGGGTCGCGCAGGTCCAGGGGGATTTTGACGAAGCGCGAACGCGGTGGTCGCGAGCCGCACACCAGCACCCCCCAGGCCACCTGCAGGTTGGAGATGATCACGTCGCGGCCGACCAGAAAGAACAGGCGGATGATCACCCCAGGGCGGCGGATGCGGATCGGCAGCGGACGCAGTGGCGCCATCAGCAGCGGCGCGAGAAAGCCCAGCAGTGCCCCTAGCAGCAGGTTGCCGGGGCTGACGGACAGGTTGAGTACCAGCCACAGCACCCACAACGCCAGCGACAGCCACGGGGCAGGGAACAGGCGCTTCATGGTTGCACCTCCAGCGCGGCGCGGGCTTCGGGGCTGGGTATCGGGCGCTGGGCCATGACGGCCATTACGTAGCGTTCTGGGTTGTTCAGGCTCTTGGCGATGTCCAGGGTGTAGTTCATCAGCGGTTCGGCCTTGAACGTCAGCACGACGCTCAAGCCCAGCAGGAAGAAAATCGGCAGGCATTCGAAGCGGCGCAGCAGCGGCGAAGGGCGCTCTTCCGGGGTCCAGAAGCGCTGGATGCCCAGGCGGGCGAAGGCCATCAGCGATGCGAGGCCCGACAGGATCAACAAGGCGGCCAGGCCCCAGGCAGCCGGGCGAATCGGCTCATCAATGCTGAACCACAGGCCGATCGGATTGAGCAGCGCACTCAGCAGGTTGAGTTTGCCGATAAACCCCGACAACGGGGGCATGCCGATAATCAGCAGGGCGCAGGCAATAAAGCTCAGGCCGAGGAACGCCATGGTCCAGGGAATGACCTGGCCGACCACGGCTTTCTGTTCGTCATCGAGGTTGACGCCTGGCCGTGGATGCAAGGACTCCATGGCTTTGGGCAGCGCATCGATTTCTTCATCCAAAGGCAGGTCGTTGGCCGAACGCGATCGCTCGATCAGTTCCGCCAGCAGGAACAGGGCACTCAGCGCCAATGTCGAGCTGACCAGATAGAACAATGCGCCTGCCGTCAGGCTTGGCTGGGCGAACCCCACCGCTGACAGCAGGATGCCGGCCGATACCAGAATGCTCAGACTGGCCATGCGCTCCAGGCGCTGCGCCGCCACCATGGCCAGTGAGGCGCAGATGATCGTGGCCATGCCGCCGTACACCAGCCAGTCGCCGCCGAACAGTGCCGACGCGCCGGCCTGGCCAGAGAACAGCAGGGTCCACAAACGTAGCACGGTGTACACGCCGACCTTGGTCATGATCGCGAACATCGCCGCCACCGGCGCGCTGGCCGAGGAGTAGGCGGGTGCCAACCAGAAATTCAGCGGCCACATGCCCGCCTTGGCCAGGAATGCGGTGGCGAGGATCGCCGCGCCGGCATGCAACAGGCCGCGATCGGCTTCCGGCACCAGCGGGATTTTCAACGCTAGGTCGGCGAAGTTCAGCGTGCCGGTGACGCCATAGACCATCGCCGCGCCGATCAGGAACAGCGACGAGGCCAGCAGGTTGATCGCGATGTAATGCAGCCCCGACGACACCCGTGCGCGCCCCGAACCGTGCAGCATCAAGCCATAGGACGCAGCCAGCAGCACTTCGAAGAAGACGAACAGGTTGAACAGGTCGGCGGTCAGGAAGGCACCGTACAAGCCCATCAACTGAATCTGGAACAGCGCATGGAAACTGGTGCCGGCACGGTCCCAGCGGGCCATGGCAAACAACAGCGCGCTGACGCCGACGATGCCGGTCAGCACCAGCATCAGCACCGATAACTTATCCGCCACCAGCACGATGCCGAACGGCGCTTGCCAGTTGCCCAGCAGGTAAACCACCACCGCATCGCTACTGCCGTGCATCCACCCCATCAGGAACACCGAGAGGCCGAGGCCGAGCAGGGTCGAGAACAGGTTGATACGGGCCTTGAGTGGCCGGCGCTTTTCGCCAAGCATCAGCATCAATGCCGCGGTCAGCAGGGGCAGCAGGATCGGCGCGGCGATCAGGGAGTACGCCAGGTTCATTCCTTGGGCTCCCGGCCGTCCACATGGTCGGTGCCGGTCAGGCCCCGCGATGCCAGCAGCACCACGAGGAACAACGCGGTCATCGCGAAGCTGATCACGATCGCCGTCAGCACCAGTGCCTGGGGCAGGGGGTCGGTGTAATGCAGCAGGTCTTGCGGCACGCCGTCCTTGATGATCGGCTCCTTGCCGATAAACAGGCTGCCCATGCTGAAGATGAACAGGTTGACCCCGTATGACAGCAGGCACAGGCCCATCACCACCTGGAACGTCCGTGGCCGCAGGATCAACCAGACGCCCGAGGCAGCCAGCACCCCAATGGCAATTGCAATGACTTCTTCCATCAGGCGGCTCCTTCCGTTGCGGCAACCACTTTGGCCTGGTTGCTCGGTTTATGGGCCCGTACCGACTGGTGACCGAGGGCGGTGAGCATCAACAGGGTCGAGCCGACGACCATGGCGTACACGCCGACGTCGAAGAACAACGCGCTGGCGATATGAATGTCGCCCAGCACCGGCAAGCTGAAATGCCACGTATGGGTGGTGAGGAATGGGTAGCCGGCAAACAACGCACCCAGCCCGGTGAGGGTCGCCGAGAACAGCCCGAAGCCCATCCAGCGCATCGGCCGCAAACTCATCTGCGCCTCGACCCACTGGGTGCCGGCGACCATGTATTGCAGGATAAACGCCACCGACATCACCAGCCCGGCGACAAACCCGCCGCCCGGTTGATTGTGGCCGCGCATGAACAGGTAGAACGACACCACCAGCGCAATCGGCAGCAGCAGGCGCACCAGCACTGCCGGCACCATCATGAAGCCCAGGGCGGTATCGCTGGCCTGGCGCGGGTTGACCAGGTCGGTGGCCACGTCCGGCGCCAACTGGCGCTGTTGCGGCGGCAATTCCATGCTCTCTTTTGACGGGCGGAAGCGCCGCAGCAGGGCGTAGACGGTCAGCGCGACGGCGCCGAGCACGGTGATTTCGCCGAGGGTGTCGAAGCCGCGGAAGTCCACCAGCATCACGTTCACCACGTTGCTGCCACCGCCTTCGGGCAGGGCGCGGCTGAGGTAAAACGATGAGATGTCGTTAGGCGTCTGGCGCGTCAACATCGCGTAGGACAGCAGCGCCATGCCGCCGCCGACCACGGTGGACAGCAGGAAGTCGCGCAGGCGCCGAACGCGTGCCTTGCGCAGCGAGCTGGGCAGTGGCGAGACTTCTTCGATCCGCCGTGGCAGCCAGCGCAGGCCCAGCAGGATCAGCACGGTGGTGACCACTTCGACCACCAGTTGCGTCAGCGCCAGGTCCGGCGCCGAGAACCACACGAAGGTGATGCAGGTCATCAGGCCACACACGCTGACCATGGTCAGGGCGGCCAGCCGGTGGTACTTGGCTTGCCAGGCAGCGCCCAGGGCGCAGGCAATCGCCAGCAACCACAGGGTCACGAACACGATGGAGCCCGGGATCTTCGGCCGGTCGCCCCAGCTGAGGCCGCTGTTGATCACAGGGATCATGCCGCCGATCACGGCCACCAGCACCAGTAGGAACAATTGGGTCTGCAGGCGCTTGGTGCTGATGCGTTTCTCGATCTTGCGCACGCCGCGCATCATCACCACCAGGCTGCGTTCGAAGCCGCGCTTGCCGTTGAAGTAGCTGATGATTGGCGGGTATTTGAAGCGGCCACGCTTGAGTTGCTTACGCAGCAGCAGGTACAGCACCACACCGCCGGACATGGCCACCAGGCTCATGATCATCGGTGCATTCCAGCCGTGCCAGATCGCCAGGCTGTACTCCGGCAGCACGCCGCCGACTACCGGCAGCGCGGCGGCAGCGAGGATCGAACCGACCACTTGGGCCGGGAAGATACCCACCAGCAGGCAGGTAAACACCAGCAGCTCAACCGGCGCGCGCATCCAGCGCGGCGGCTCGTGGGGTGTGTGCGGCAGGTCGGTGGCGGCCGGACCGAAGAACACATCCACGGTAAAGCGCAGGGCGTAGGCCACGCTGAACGTACCGGCGATGGTCGCGATCATCGGCAGGGCGATTTCCACCCAGGCGGTTGCCGAGATAAACACGGTTTCGGCGAAGAACATCTCTTTGGACAGGAAGCCGTTGAGCAACGGTACGCCGGCCATGGATGCACTGGCCACCATCGCCAGGGTCGCGGTAAACGGGATCAAGCGCACCAGGCCACTGAGTTTGCGGATGTCCCGCGTGCCGCTTTCGTGGTCGATGATGCCCGCCGCCATGAACAGCGAGGCCTTGAAGGTGGCGTGATTGAGGATGTGGAACACCGCTGCGACCGCGGCCAGCGGGCTGTTGAGGCCCAGCAGCAGGGTGATCAGCCCGAGGTGGCTGATGGTGGAATAGGCTAAAAGGCCTTTTAGGTCATTCTGGAACATGGCGCAGTAGGCGCCGAGGAGGAGGGTGAGCGCGCCGGCACCGCCGACGATCCAGAACCATTCTTCGCTGCCGGACAGCGACGGCCACAGGCGGGCCAGCAGGAACACGCCGGCCTTCACCATCGTCGCCGAGTGCAGATAGGCTGAAACCGGGGTGGGCGCTGCCATCGCGTGGGGCAGCCAGAAGTGGAACGGGAACTGCGCGCTTTTGCTCAGCGCGCCAATCAGCACCAGGGCCAGCATCACCGGGTACAGCGAATGCGCACGAATCTGATCACCCGCCGCCAGCACCTTGTCCAGGTCATAGCTGCCGACGATATGCCCCAGCAGCATCACGCCCGCCAGCAGGCACAACCCACCGGCGCCCGTCACCATCAACGCCATGTACGCACCGCGCCGTGCATCAGCGCGGTGGTGCCAGTAGCCGATCAACAGGAACGAGAACAGGCTGGTCAGTTCCCAGAAGAACACGATCTGGATCAGGTTGCCGGAAATCACCAGGCCGAGCATGGCGCCCATGAACGCCAGGAAAAACGCGAAGAAGCGCGGCACCGGATCGTCCGGCGACATGTAGTAACGCGCATACAGCGACACCAGCGTGCCGATGCCGAGCACCAGCATCGAGAACAGCCAGGCGAACCCGTCCATACGCAAGACGAAATTCAGGCCGAGGCTGGGCAACCACATGAATTCTTCGCGGATCACGCCACCGTGGGCGATCTGGGGGTAGAGCAGGGCGACTTGAACGGTTCCGACCAGGGCCACAAGGCCAGCCAGCAGGGATTCGGTGTTACGTGCGTTATGCGGCAGCAAGGCCGCCAGACAGCTGCCAATGAAAGGCAGAAGC
Source organism: Pseudomonas sp. FG86 (assembly GCF_057808775.1). Lineage (NCBI taxonomy): Bacteria > Pseudomonadati > Pseudomonadota > Gammaproteobacteria > Pseudomonadales > Pseudomonadaceae > Pseudomonas > Pseudomonas sp. FG86. Next base: position 19,521 of record NZ_JBMDIS010000105.1, read on the forward strand.
AGTAGAACTATCAGGGACATAGGCTTCTAATCTGCAGGAGTTTGGGATGCATCATACGTGCCGCTTTCGTGATCACCAAACGGCAAGATGTGGCAGGATCCTACAAGATAGGTCGAATAATCCCATTTGGCAGTGTTTCGGACCTGATCGCTCCCCTGTGGCTGCTGTGGCTGCTGTGGCAAGCGGGCTTGTTGTGGCGAGCGGGCTTGCCCCGCGTTGGGCTGCGAA
>NZ_JBMDIS010000106.1:0-19722 GCF_057808775.1 Pseudomonas sp. FG86
TGATGACTTTACCGGCGCCCGCCTTGATCAATTCGGTCGCAGCCAGCCTGGCGCTGTCGAGGGAGTCGACCGTCACACCGCTCAGCGCGGTCGCCTCGCTTTCATTGGGAATCAGGTAGTCGATCGAGGCATACCACTCGGTCGGCAAAGGACCGCTGACCGGCGCCGGGTTAAGAATAACCGTCTTACCCAACTCACGACCGCGCTTGAGCGCATGCCCCACGGTCTCCATTGGCACTTCAAGCTGGCAGACGATCACATCGGCGGCCTGCAGCACCGCGTCAGACGCCTGCAACGAAGCTGGCGTGAGTTCACCATTACTGCCCGCGACGATCACAATGGCGTTCTGGCTGCTGTCATCTACGACAATCAGCGCCACGCCGCTGGAGCCGGCAACGGTGCTCACAGCCCCGCAATCGATGCCTTCCACCCGCAGCGCATCGCGCAGCTGGCTGCCGTAGGCATCAGTGCCGACACAACCGATCATCGCAACCTCGGCCCCCAACCGCGCCGAAGCCACGGCCTGGTTGGCGCCCTTGCCGCCGGGAACGGTGGAAAACGATTGGCCGATCAAGGTTTCACCGGCACGGGGCAAGCGACTGGCACGGGTCACCAGGTCCATGTTCAAGCTGCCTACTACCACTACTTTTGCTGGCATACATCAATACTCATCAATTCGGTTCAGCGGTATTGGGCGAACACACCGGCAATTGGCGCCGTCGACTCACGCAACACGATGCTCGGCGTCACGATGCGTTGATCGATCGGCAGTTGGGGTGTCGCAATCCGTCGCAGTAAAAGTTCGGCAGCCGTCTCGCCCAGTTGCACGATCGATTGCCCGACCGTGGTCAGCGCCGGGTAGACGTAACGGCCCATTTGAATATCGTCGAAACCAATCACCGACAGCTCGCCGGGCACGCGGAGATTACGCTCAGCCGCCGCGCGCAGCACACCAAAGCCGATCATGTCGTTGCTGGCGAAGATTGCGCTGGGCGGGTTTTCTGCCAATAACTGCACAGCCGCAGCATAACCACCGGTACTGGTGAAGTCGCTTTCCCGGGTGCGATCAGCCGCCACCTCCACACCCGCCTCGCGCAGCGCACGGTGATACCCCGCCAGGCGCATCTGCGCCACGCGGGTATGGACTGGGCCGCCAATACAGGCGATGTCCCGGTGACCCAGTTCAAGCAAGTGCCGGGTGGCCAGGTAAGCGCCCTCCTCGTGGTCGATACGCACCAGGTCAACGTCAATGCCGTCCAATGCCCGGTCGACGATGACCATGGGCGTGCGCACCGCGCTCAAACCCGCGGCGAGGCCGCTGTCGTCACCGCCCACGGAGGTCACGATCAAGCCATCGACACGTTTTTCCAGCAACACCCGCAGGTAGCTGCGTTGCTTTTCAGCATTGTCGTCGGAGTTACACAGGATCACGCAATAGCCATTGCGCTCGCAGTAATCCTCGATGCCTCGGGCCAGCTCGGCAAAATACGGGTTGAGGCTGTTGGGTACCAGCAGGCCAATAGTCGCCGTGGTCTTGGCCTTGAGCGAGCGCGCGACGGCGCTGGGCACGTAGTCCAACTGCTTGATCGCGGCTTCCACCTTGATGCGCACCGGCTCGCTGACCGGACGCGTCTTGTTCACCACATGAGACACGGTGGTGTAGGAAATACCGGCAAGCGCTGCCACATCCTTGATCGTTGCCATGGCTCAGCCTCGCCGACTGGCGCGTTGGCTGCGGTAGGTATCGAGGACCACGGCAATCACGATCACAGCACCGGTGATGATGCGCTTGGTGGGCTCCGTGGCACCGATCTGCGCCAAGCCAGCGGCCAGCACCGAAATAATCAACACACCAAAGAACGTACTGATGACCGAGCCGCGCCCACCCATCAAGCTGGTGCCGCCGATCACCACCGCAGCGATCACTTGCAGTTCCAGGCCGGAACCGGCGTTCGGGTCTGCCGCTTCCAGGCGTGATATCTGGAACAACGCCGCCACGCCAGCCAGCAGGCCCATGAGGCTGAACACCAGGATCTTGTAGGGCTTGGGATTGATCCCTGCCAGGCGCACGGCTTCTTCGTTGGTGCCGATGCCGATCAGGTAACGACCAAACACGGTACGGGTCAACACCAGTTGGGCAACGATGATCACCAGCAAGGCGATGATAAATGACGGCGAAATGCCGAAGGCAATCGGGTTGGACAACCAGGCGAAGGAATCACCGATATAGGCGGTGCGCGAGCCGGTCATCTGGTACGCCACACCGCGTGCCATTTCCAGCACGCCAAGGGACACGATGAACGACGGAATGCGCCAGGCCACCGTGATCGAACCCGTAATCGTGCCTGCCAATGCGGCGCAGCCCATGCCGAGCAAGGCTGCCGGCAACACGCTCCAGCCCCAGCCAAGAATCGCCACGCTGACGGCCGATGCCGCCAGTGCCAGCACCGAGCCCACTGACAGGTCGATACCGCCGATAATCAGGATGAAGGTCATGCCCACTGCCAGCACCATCAGGTCTGGAATCTGGTTGGCCAGGGTGCTGAAGGTGTCGTAGGACAGGAAGTGATCACTGAGCACCGAAAACAGCGCAATCATCGCCAGCAACGCACCTGCCAGCCCCAGGTAGGTGCCCAGGCCGTAGAAGTTGCCAACTGCTTTACCGGGGGAAGTTGTTGTTTTCATGGGGTATCCCTAAGCGCGGCGTCATTGAGCAGCGCATCACGTTTCTGATAGCCGGCAAACGCGGCGGCGAGCAATTCGTCCTGGGTCCAGCTGTCACGTTCGAAGGTCTCGATCAGGCGCCCGGCGGACAGCACGCCGATGCGGTCGCAGATCAGCATCAGCTCACGCAGGTCACTGGACACCACCACCAGCGCTTTACCCTGGCGAGTCAACTCGCCGAGCAAGGCATAAATATCGAACTTGGCCCCCACATCGATACCGCGGGTCGGCTCATCGAACAGCATCACCGAGCAGTCGCGCTCCAGCCAGCGGCCTATTACCACCTTTTGCTGGTTGCCGCCGGAGAGCTCGGACACCAACTGCGCCGGGCTGGAACTGCGGATGCGCATGGCATCGATCTGGCGCTTGGCCAAGGCGGTTTCATCGCGGCGATTCACTACACCGCCGCCAGAAATTTCCGGCATGTTGCCCAAGGCAATATTGGCGCTGATGGACTGGGTCAGCAGCAGGCCTTCGCCCTTACGGTCTTCGGTGATCAGGGCAATGCCGTGGCCTACCGCGTCCACAGGTGAACGAATGCTGACAACCTGGGCTGGGGAGCCCAGCGCCACGGTGCCGCTGTCGGCGAGGTCGGCACCGAAAATGAGGCGTAGCAACTCGGTACGACCAGCGCCGATCAGGCCGGAGATGCCATAGATCTCGCCAGCACGCACTTCAAAGGACACATCACGAACCTTGTCCGAACGCGTCAGGTTTTTCACCGTCAAGGCGGGACCGCCGATTGTCCGCGGGCCCAGATCGATGTGCCCGCCGAGCTCGCGACCGACCATCAAGGTGACCAGTTGCTCACTGTTGTAATTGGCCATCGGCTCGACACAGACCAACTTGCCGTCGCGCAGTACCGCAATGCGCTGGGCTACACGGGCCAACTCTTCGAGCCGGTGCGAAATATAAATGATCGCCACGCCCCGGGCCTGCAGGCGAGTGATTTGTTCAAACAGCATCTCGACTTCACGGGCGGTCAGCATGGCCGTAGGTTCGTCGAGGATCAGCACATGGCAGTCGCCGATCAGGTTGCGCGCGATTTCGACCATTTGTTGATGGCCGATGCCCAGGCTGCCAACCAAGGTGTCAGGGTCGATTGCATCCAGGCCGACCTGAGCCATGGCGTCGATCGCGGCTTTACGCAGTTGCTTGCGGCTGATCCAGCCACAGTGGCTGGGCAGGTTGTCCAGGAACAGGTTTTCGGCCACGGTCAGCGTTGGCAGCAGGTTGAGTTCCTGCATGACCATACGTACGCCCAACCCTTCGGCCTGGGTGCGACTGCCTGGACGGAAGTCCTCGCCATTGAACTGCATATGCCCGGTGGTCGGTGTGACCAAACCGCCGATGATCTTCGACAAGGTACTTTTGCCTGCGCCATTTTCACCGGTCAACGCCAGCACTTCCCCGCGATTGAGCGTCAGGGTGATGTCGGACAGAACCGGTTGGGCATAGGTCTTGCCGATACCGCTGACCGAGAGGACAGCGTTCGGGGCGGAAGATGACATAGGAAAATCTCCAGGCGCCCGCTCAGGACGAGCGGACGCTGTTGGTGCTGCCAGGATTACTGCTTGGTAACGAGTTCGACCGGAGTTTCGATCACACCGTCTTTGGCGTCGACTTTTTCACCCTTGACCAGCTTCAGGGCATTCTGGATACCGAACACGGCTTGCTGGGCGGCAGCCTGGTCAGCAGTCGCCAAGACTCGGCCGTCCTGCAGCATCGGCTTGATGGCCTCGATGTTGTCGTAGCCCACCACCATCACTTTCCCCGCCTTGCCTGCTGCACGTACCGCAGACACTGCGCCCAAGGCCATATTGTCATTACCCGCCAGCAGAGCCTTGATGTCCGGGTATTCGCTCAGCATCGCAGACGCCACTTTCTGGCCCTGGTCGATTTCCCAGTTACCGGATTGGGTGGAGACGATTTTCATACCGGCAGCGTCCATCGCATCCTTGAAGCCTGCGGTGCGCTGCTGGGCATTGGTAGTGGTCGGCACACCTTCAATGATGCCGACCTTGTCACCCGAGGCCAGTTTCTTGGCCAGGTAGTCGCCCACCAGCTTGGAGCCTTTGCGGTTGTCGGGGCCTACGAATGGGATATTGAGGTTTTTGCTTTTCAGTACGTCCGGGTCCAATCGATTGTCGATGTTGACGACTTTGATACCGGCGTCGGAGGCTTTCTTCAGCACGGTGACCAGCGCCTTGGAATCGGCTGGGGCGATGACGATAGCGTTGACCTTGGCAAGGATCATTTGATTGACGATATCGATCTGCGCGCTGGTATCGGTTTCGTTCTTGATACCGTTGGTGATCATGTCGAAATCAGCGGAGTGCGCCTTTTGGTAATCTTTCGCCCCCTCCTGCATCGTCACGAAAAACTCGTTGGCAAGGGACTTCATCACCAGGCCGACCTTGGGTTTGGCGGCAGTATCGTCAGCGAATGCAGAGGAGAGCGGTAAAGCGACGGATGCGGCAGCAAGCACAGCGACAGCAAGAAGACGTCCAGCAAATGGCAGCTTCATGGGTTCACTCCGATCTTATGATTATTGTGAGCAACGCTTGCACCGAAAAGCGCTTCGGCAGCCCTCCCACCTGGGTGGCTGAAACGAGCTTTCACGAGACTCAGGGAGCCACCCGTGAAATATCTCGCAAACGTTTGCGTTATTCAAACTATGAGAACCTTGTCGAGATTTGTCAACGCTGGAAAACAACCTTTCATCCAGGCCCTCTATCCCCTGCCTTGCCGCTCGATCGCAGCGATCAGTAAACATCACCTGCGCCCAGTCGTTCTCTAAAACGACAGGCCATGACGCCTCCGTCGCGCAGAGTGTCCGGAGAGTTCGTCACTGCTTTCGGACAACCGAACGCGAACCCACTCTGATGTTCGGAAAGCCGGACAACGGGCCAGCCAACCGGTCCGAAACAGCGAAAATAAATCTTTTTAAATCAACAACTTAATTTATATACAAGGCCACAATCAGACTGGTACAGATCCTGCTCTTCCCTAACACCTCGCGGCGTTCAGAACCGCCCGGGTGTTCTAGATGAACTTGCTACCGCACTCATCAAAAACCAGAGAGAAAAATAATGAAATCTGCACTGAAGAACATTGTTCCGGGCGCATTAGCCCTCCTGCTGCTGTTCCCCGTTGCCGCCCAGGCAAAGGAAGTTGAAACCAAGGCCAAACTCTCCAACGTAGTGATCCTTGCTACCGGTGGCACCATTGCTGGCGCTGGTGCCAGCACGGCCAACAGCGCTACTTACCAGGCAGCCAAGGTCGGCATCGAGCAGTTGATTGCCGGTGTTCCTGAACTGAGCCAGCTTGCCAATGTGCGTGGCGAGCAAGTGATGCAAATCGCATCGGAAAGCATCAACAACGAAAACCTGCTGCAACTGGGCCGCCGAGTCGCCGAACTGGCCGACAGCAAGGACGTGGATGGCATCGTGATCACCCACGGGACCGACACCCTCGAAGAAACCGCCTACTTCCTGAACCTGGTGGAAAAAACCGACAAGCCTATCGTGGTCGTCGGCTCCATGCGTCCAGGCACCGCCATGTCAGCCGATGGCATGCTCAACCTGTACAACGCTGTCGCCGTTGCCGGCAGCAAAGATGCCCGCGGCAAAGGCGTGCTGGTAACCATGAATGACGAGATCCAGTCGGGTCGCGACGTCAGCAAGATGGTCAACATCAAGACCGAAGCCTTCAAGAGCCCATGGGGCCCGCTGGGCATGGTGGTCGAGGGTAAATCCTACTGGTTCCGCCTGCCGGCCAAGCGTCACACCATGGATTCGGAATTCGATATCAAGACCATCAAAAGCCTGCCCGACGTCGAAATCGCCTACGGCTACGGCAACGTAGGCGACACTGCCGCCAAGGCCCTGGCCCAGGCCGGCGCCAAAGCCATCATCTATGCCGGTACCGGCAACGGCTCAGTGTCGTCCAAGGTTGTTCCTGCCCTGCAGGAGCTGCGCAAGCAAGGTGTGCAAATCATTCGCTCGTCTCACGTGAATGCCGGCGGTTTCGTACTACGCAATGCCGAACAGCCTGACGACAAGTACGACTGGGTCGCCGCCCACGACCTGAACCCGCAGAAAGCGCGGATCCTGGCAATGGTTGCACTGACCAAGACCCAGGACAGCAAGGAACTGCAACGGATGTTCTGGGAATACTGATTACTAGCCATACCCTGTAGGGACGAGCTTGCTCGCGAAAGTGGTTAACGATGACGCGGTCCGTCTGGCTTAACCTATTGCCTTCAAGTCTTTCGCGAGCACGCCCGCCCCTACAACTCTTCGCCCCCCCGCCCCGCCGCTACACAAAAATCCCAAATCACTGTCAGACGGCCTTGTTTAACTTTAAGCAGTTGCGAAACTGCCTACAGTTAAATACTGTATGCACGTACAGCTAACTAAGGAATATTCCGTGGCAACGTCCTCTTCCGCAGCACCAACCCTGCCCGATGCCTATCAACGCCTGGCCGTTCGCGTGCAAAAAGTCATCAATTCGACCAATGCCCAAAAAAACAAGGCGGCCTTGATCTTCCGTTTGCCGGATGAGCCAGAGGACGAGTGGGCGCGTTTGCTTGAAGAGATCGCAGAAAACGACAACGTTACCCTCGCCTATCGGGACGACGGTGGCGTGCAGATTTTCTGGGTTGTGCCGAAGGAAGACTGATTCAATGAGTGTCCGTTTTATTGCTGTGCTTTGCTTGTTTTTTGCCGTCACCGCCCATGCCCAAGCGCCCCGAACGTTCAGCGAAGCCAAAAAAATCGCCTGGAAACTCTACGCCCCACAATCCACTGAGTTCTACTGCGGCTGCAAATACACCGGTAACCGCGTGGACTTGAAAGCCTGCGGTTATATCCCTCGTAAAAACGCCAGCCGCGCTGCACGCATCGAATGGGAACACATTGTTCCGGCCTGGCAGATCGGGCACCAGCGCCAGTGCTGGCAGAATGGCGGACGCAAGAACTGCACACGCCATGATGAGGTGTTCAAACGTGCCGAGGCGGACCTGCACAACCTGGTGCCGAGTATCGGTGAGGTCAACGGCGATCGTAACAACTTCAGTTTTGGCTGGCTGCCGGTGCAAAGCGGGCAGTACGGCTCATGCTTGACCCAGGTCGACTTCAAGGCCAGGAAGGTGATGCCGCGCCCGTCCATACGCGGAATGATTGCCCGGACGTATTTCTATATGAGCAAACAATACGGCTTGCGCCTGTCGAAACAGGACCGGCAACTTTATGAAGCCTGGGACAAGACCTACCCTGTGCAGCATTGGGAGCGTCAGCGCAACCAGACCATGGCCTGTGTGATGGGGCGTGGAAATGAGTTTGTCGGCCCGGTGAACCTCAAGGCCTGCGGTTGAACGCGGGCGGGAGCACTCGGCGTGCTCTCGCCCTACCTGCCGGTTACTGCGCAGTCTTGTGCTCGACAACCTGCGATTCGGTGTCGTTTTTCTTGGCGCGGGCCAGCTTTTCCGTGAGCAGGGCCTGCTTGGCTTCCGCATCGGCCTTGGTTGCGAATGGCCCCAAGTACACTTCGTCCTTGCCGTTTTCCTTCACGATATAAAAATTGAAACCATGCTCCAGCAACCACGCGGTCAGGTCGGTGATCGCCTGTAGCTTGTGGTCAGGCGGGCCTACCCAAACGTCCCATTCCTGGGCAGCAATCGCGCCGGTCTGTGGCTGGTTTTCAGTCACGGCAGGCTTGGCCTTGGGCGCTTCGACAGGTTTGCCTTCACCGCAACCGGCCAATGCCAACACCGCAATTGCCATCGCTACTTTACGCACTGCCCTGCTCCTTAAAGGATAAAGAGGCAACTTTATCATTCACTGTCTATTCTGGCCGTCATAAACGTTGGCTTAAACAATGCGAATGATGTATCGCAGACCTGTATGATGCCGCCATGGGAATTAATGTTGCCTCTATGCGTCCTAAAAAGAGGCAGTCACAGGGAAGCGCTTAGCAGTAAGCTACACACATCCGACACCTGCCCTGTCTGAAACATGTGTCCTTAAAAGTAATCAAGGAGAAGTCCATGCTGATACTCACCCGCAAAGTTGGTGAAAGCATAAACATCGGTGATGACATTACGATCACCATCCTGGGCGTCAGCGGCCAGCAAGTACGAATCGGCATCAACGCACCCAAGGACGTTGCCGTGCATCGCGAGGAGATCTACCAGCGCATCCAGGCTGGCCTGACAGCTCCGGACAAAAACCAGACTCCTTGAAGCACTCCAGTAGCCAGCCTTTTCGCTCTGTAACGGCTGGCGAAAACTGCCTAGACCTGCTCGCGCCTTATTCTTGTCCCGCGCACTGCCCTTGCATCTGCATTGGCAGATGAAACTGTCTTCATCCCTGGAACTTGTCGCGCGATTCGCAGCCGAAACTCCTGACTCACTCTGCCGACATCTGAGCACACTCAGGAGCACGCCGATGAGGCGCACCTCAACACAACGCTTTATCACCTATTCCTGGGCGATCGCCGTGCTGATCGGGTTGGCCTTTGCCGGCCTGGAATATGGTTTGAGGTTCGAAATTGAAAGGACAGACGCCACCGACGCCCCTTCATGGCTGGATCTGGCTTTGTTTTTGTGCGGCTACCTGTTCATGTTCTGTCTCAAACCGATCCAGAAGGCCATCCAGCGCAAGTTGTGCCAGCGAGCCACCCACCGCGCCCACCCAAAAAACGCGGGTTGATAGGTCGCAGTTTCGCTAATAGATCACCGGTGTTTACAGTCTTCCAACAGGATCTATGCTTGGGCTTGCACGATCAGTGAAAGGTGCTTACGCAGATGGACACCCTCAGCAAATCCCAAATCGAATCTGCCCTGGCGAGCCGCCTGCCCAGCTATACGGTCAATTGCACGTTGCATGCCGACGGCACCCTCTCCGCCATCCTCAGCGGCCCGGAAACCGACCACTTCGCGATTACCGGCATTGTGCGCGCGCATTATCGCGGGACTGAAGCGATTGCCCGTCTGGCCAATGAAATCCTCAGGGAAATGGTGCTGTCACGCCAGGGCATGAGAAGCAGCCGACTGCAACAGGTGCCGCCTGGTCATACATCCTGCGAATAGGACCGAGACCGCCAAACCGGGCTCGGCTTTTTCGCATCAACCTGCCAGGCGCCGCAAGCGCAGCAAACCGCCACCGTCGTGCTCGACGTGCAAGTGTTCATACCCATCGGTGGTGGCATGCGCAGTGTGCATGGTCGTCAGGTGAGTCGAGGTCACGACCATCACATCCGCGCCAGCGGCCTCGCCTGCCCGAATACCTACCGTCGCATCTTCGAACACCAGGCAGTCCTGTACCGCCGCCCCCAGGCGCTGTGCGCCCAGCACATAACAGGCAGGGTCAGGCTTACCACTGGCCACATCTTCAGCCGTCACCAGCACCGCAGGCGGAGTGATGCCGGCCGCTTGTAGCCGGCGCAACGCCAACTCCCGGGGGGCAGACGTCACCAGCGCCCATTGGTCGCCAGGCAGACGGTTCAAAAACTCAACGGCACCGGGAATCGCCACGACGCCTTCGACATCATTCAACTCCGCCTCGGTAATCCATTGCGCCTCCACCTCAGGATCAACCCCAGGCAACGCCTGGCGGGTAATGGTATCGATGGCCCGAGCGCCATGAATGGTAGTCAGGAAGGCCTTCACGTCCAAGCCGTGACGTTCAGCCCAGATACTCCAGACCCGCTCGGCGGCGGCAATGGAGTTGAGCAGGGTCCCGTCCATATCGAATAGGAAGGCGCGGTAAGGCCGGGTAAAGACGCGGATGGACACTGCTGGGCTTCCTCTTGGACGGTGACAAATGATGAGCCCGTTGCAATCTACGGGTCAGGTCTGCACTTGTAAACGCTACGGACAAGTGCCACAGCGTTTTCATTACACACTTGTAATCAAGCGGTAAGTTTTGTCAGCACCCTCACTTCATACAGTGGAGTCACCAGTCAGCCATAGCGGTTGACGCCACCTCCCACTGATGAAAAGGACCCGCCCGATGAAACCTGTAAGCAAACTCTACCTGATCGCCGCCAGCCTGTTGATGCTGGGCACCGGAACCGCCATGGCCAGCACCATCGCGCCGGTCAAAGCCAATAACGTGGTGCTGGTTCATGGTTCCTGGGCCGACGGCTCCAGTTGGTCCGAAGTGATCACCCGACTCCAAGCCGCCGGCCTGCATGTGACTGCGGTGCAAAACCCATTGACCTCGGTTGCCGATGACGTTGCTGCCACCAACCGCGTACTGGATCAACAAGCAGGCCCTACCGTACTGGTCGGCCATTCCTACGCCGGCAGCGTGGTCAGCGACGCGGGAGTAAACCCGAAGGTCAGCGCATTGGTGTATGTGGCTGCCCGTGCGCCAGACGCCAACGAAGATTTCGTCACCCTCTCCGCCCAGTACCCGACCATGCCCGTACGCAACGGAGTGGAAGAGCACGACGGCTACCTCACCCTGAGCCAGGACGCCTTCCTCAAGTACTTCGCCGCCGACGTGCCACGTGCCAAGGCCCTGGAGCTTTACGCCGTGCAACAACCGATCGCCAAGACGCTGTTCAGTGGCCGAACCGTGAATGCCGCCTGGCACACCAAACCATCCTGGTACGCCGTATCTACCCACGACCAGACCATCAACCCGGACCTCGAACGCTTCCTCGCCAAGCGCATGAACGCCAGCACGATCGAGCTGCCGTCGAGCCACTTGTCGCTGGTATCCCACGCCAAGGAAATCACCGATCTGATCCTCGCAGCGTCCGGCCGCCAGCCTTAAGCCTTTTATTACGAACTTGTCATGATCCTGTTGGTTGGCTGTTTGTGTCGCCTGGTTACTGTGAACTCACTGCCAACGACCGGGCAACCCGCCCTTAACGAGAGATACCTCCATGAAACTGTTTGCCCTTGGTTTTGCCGCTTTACTGGCCACCGGTTCGGTATTCGCGGCCGACACTCCAGCTGCCACGGACGTGATCCACGACAAAACCGGCTTCTTCGTACACCTGGACGTCGCCAAAGTTCTGTCGAGTACCGACACTTACGGCCAATGTGGAATCGTCCCGGCACAACTCAAATACCTGGACCACCAGGACCGCGAACATGTGCTGGACTATCAGGTCCAAAGCATCGGCTGCGCCAATGACAATTGATCGGGCTACACTTGCGCCACGCACTGAACCAGGGCACTTCCCATGAACATCCTTGTCGTCGAAGACGAGCCCAAGGCCGGCAATTACCTGCTCAACGGCCTGCAGGAGCTGGGCTACTCCGTAAGCCTCGCCCGTGACGGGGTAGATGGCTTGCACCAGGCCTTGGAAACGCCATTCGATGTGATCGTACTCGACGTGATGATGCCGAAAATGGACGGCTGGGAAGTGCTGCGGCGCTTGCGCAAGGAGGCCGACACGCCGGTGCTGTTCCTCACCGCCCGCGATGACATTGCCGATCGCATCAAGGGCTTGGAACTGGGGGCTGATGACTACCTGATCAAACCTTTCTCCTTTGCCGAACTGGTCGCGCGCCTGCGCACCTTGACCCGACGCGGCCCGAGCCGCGAAGAAGAACACCTGAACATCGCCGACCTGCACATCGACGTGCTCAAGCGCCGTGTCACCCGTGCCGGTACGCGCATCACCCTGACCAATAAAGAGTTCGCCCTGCTGCACCTGTTCGCCACGCATCAGGACCAGCCGTTGTCCCGCTCGTTGATTGCCTCGCGGGTCTGGGACATGAATTTCGACAGCGACACCAATGTGGTGGACGTAGCCGTGCGGCGCCTGCGCCTGAAAATCGATGACCCGTTCCAGCTCAAGCTGATCCACAGTGTGCGGGGCATCGGCTACCGTTTCGATACCCAGCCATGAGCCCAAATCGACATTACTCCTTGACCTTGCGCCTGGCGTTGATCTTCGCCTTGCTGGCCTTTGTGCTGCTGGCCACCCTGGGCGTGGCGCTGTACCGTGAGCTGGAGCGTGAGCTGATCATGCGCGACGACGCCGCATTGATCTACCGTATCGACCAGTTGCGCAACCTGCTCAACGACAGCAACACCCTGGACCTGATCAAGACCAAGCCGGAGCTGTTCCAGAACATGCTGGGCAATCGCGAGTCGGTGCTGAGCATCACAGCGCCTGGCCAGCCCCCCCTGCTGGTCGTCAACCCCGGCAACATCGAGGTGCCATCCGTCCCCCCCGTGCCGAAAAACCATACCCTGGCGTTGACTGACGTACACCATTTTCCCGGCGTGGATGGCGTACCGTTTGCCATCGTTGCGGCCTCCATCGACTCTGGCGACCTGGGCAGCCTGCAAGTCACCACCGGCCGCCTGATGACTGAACGCACCGCCGTGCTCGCCAGCTACCGATTGAGTGTGTATATCCTGGCCAGCATCGCGGCAATCTTCCTCGCCCTGGTGGGCTACCTGCTGGTACACCGTGGCCTGCTGCCCTTGCGACGACTGGCACGGCATGCCCAGGGAATCGGTGTCGGCAACCTGGCTGAACGCCTCGACAGTCGTGGCACGCCCAAGGAGTTGCTGCCGATGATCGACTCGTTCAATACCATGCTTGAACGCCTGGCCAAGGGCTTTACGCAACTGGGCCAGGTATCCACCGACATGGCCCACGAACTGCGTACACCGATCAACAACTTGCTGGGGGAAACCCAGGTCGCCTTGCAACAGAGCCGCAACGTCGAAAGCTACCAGCAGTTGCTCGCGTCTAATGTAGAAGAGCTTGAACGCCTGGCCCGCATGCTCGATAACATGTTATTCCTCGCCCGCACCGACCCGGCAAGTGCATTGCGCCAGCGCCAGGAATTAAGTGCAGCAGACGAAGTGGAACGCATGGCTGATTACTTCGAAGGATTGGCGAGTGATGCAAATATGCACATCATCGCCGAGGGCGCAGGCGTGATCTGGGCCGAGCCGATGCTGCTGCGCCGCGCATTGGCCAACCTGTGCGCCAATGCCATCAAGTATGGCGCTCCTGATTCCGATCTGTTGATCCAGGCGCTTCCCAATGCCGAAGGCATCCACCTGAGGGTCAGCAACCAGGGCGACACCATTGCTGCCGAACATTTGCCGCGACTGTTCGAGCGGTTCTACCGGGTGGATGAGTCACGGGAGCGGTCGGCACAGTCCAATGGGCTAGGGTTGTCGATCGTGGCCACCATCATGCAGTTGCATAACGGCCGGTACAGCGTCAGCAGCCAGGACGGCGTGACGTGTTTTGAGTTGTTCTTTCCGCAACGGGGTCACTGAGCACCGCGGGCCAGAACTTCGGTGGTATTTTGCAAAAATTTGTCGGTCACCCTCTGCTCTGACTCCCACTATTCTTTTCTCCCAAGCGCTCTCTCACACGATTTAAAACAGGTGTCAGGCTTTGCAGAAAAAACAGTATCGATTTGGCTCGACGAATACGCTGAATACCCCGACTCAAGGCAGAGCGGGCGGAGGAAATGACGGAGGTCCCGGTGTGGAAAAACGATTGAGCTCACTGGAAAAGAGGCTGGCTGAAATGAAAGAGAAGCTATTCACCGTTTCAAACAGGGCAGACTCCATGGAAAAGCATTTCGCTACCAAGGCGGACCTCGCAACCACTGAACTGAATCTCATCAAATGGTATGTCGCAACGGCGTTCGCCATGACAGGCCTGGCCTGTGCGATCACCTTCGGGCTTACCCGACTGCTTGCCACCTGAAGTCAACCCGACAGATCAGCTGACCTGCCCGCCCGCTTCCGTTACATCCACGGATGTTTGCCACGCCGTCAGCACAGCCACCTGCAACCCTTTGACCAGCGTGGTCAACGCCATTGAAGGCTGCCCCGAGACAACCACCTGCTCCGGCAGGTACGGCACGTGAATGAAACCACTGCGTACACCCGTTCCTGCGAGTGAGTGCTGCAAACGGTAGAACACTTGGTTGCAAACGAACGTCCCCGCTGTCTGCGAGACTGAGGCTGCTATACCCGCCTCGCGCACGGCCTTGACCATGGCCTTGATCGGCAACGTGGAGAAGTAGGCTGCGGGCCCATCGACCACTACAGCCGTGTCAATCGGTTGCTCCCCCAGGTTGTCGGGAATACGGGCGTCATTCAGGTTGATCGCCACCCGCTCTATGGATATCTCGCCACGCCCAGGCCCCAGGCCCGTCGCGATGATCAGGGCCGGGTGCAACTCATCTATCAGTTGGGCCAGGCACTCGCCGGCAGTAGCAAAGGCGCAGGGCAAACGACGCGCAACAATTTGCACATCGTCACCCAACGGCATGCCATCCAACTGACGCACGGCCTCCCAGGATGGATTGATCGCGTCTTGATCAAAGGGCTCGAAGCCCGTCAGCAGAACGATTCGCATCCTGGCCTCACATCAACAGGTAAAGCAGGACAATATTGACCACCAGCATCATCAACGCGGTCGGCAACTGCGCCTTGATCACCGCGTTTTTGTCCGGCAGCTCCAACAAGGCGGCCGGGACGATATTGAAGTTGGCCGCCATCGGCGTCATCAGCGTACCGCAGTAGCCGGAAAACATGCCGATCGCCGCCATCACCGCCGGGTTGCCACCGTAGATACCCACCAGCACTGGCACACCGACGCCACCCGTCATCACCGGGAAAGCCGCAAAGCCGTTGCCCATGATCACCGTAAACAAGGCCATGCCCAGCACATAAACCATCACTGCCACCAACTTGTAATCCAGGTTGATGTAGGTGGTGGTGACGTGGGCGACGGCCGTGCCCACTCCGGCTTCATTGAACAGCAGCCCGAGCATCGCCAACATTTGCGGGAGCACCATCGCCCAGCCAAGGGCTTCGGTCAGGCGGCGGGATTCGCGCAAGGCTTGCACCGGGGTGTCGCGAGTCAACCAGCAGGCCAGGCCGAGGGCGATCAGGCAGCCGATACCGAGGGACACAAAGGTGGTGTTCTTCGGGTCCAGCAGCGGTACGCCGCCGATCTCGGTGTGCTTGAGCAACACCGAACCAATCACCGTCGTCAGCGGAATGGCCAGCGCCGGGATAAACAACTTGTGGCCCAGTCGGCCGGCACTCGCGCGGGAAGCCTTGTCGTGCAATTCGGCATGGGCGCCACGGCCAACGCCGCCCAACCCTGCGATCAACGCCATCACCACCACACCCGCCCCGATCACCACCGACGGCAGGCGCTCGCCCACCAGAAACGGAATAGCGAACAGCAACCAAAACAGGGTGCTGGACCAGCGCTTCGGGTGGCTACGATCCAGCAGGATCATGCCGGCAGTGATCAACAGCAACACACCGGCGAGCCAATACAGGTATTGAATGGAAATGATCATTGGGCGGCCTCCACTGGCGTGGCGACGGCGGTCATTTCCCGCGTCAACCGTCGATCAAATCGATGCAACCGAATCGCGTGGATGATAAAGGCGCAAATCGCCGTGGGAATGCCCCATACCGCGATGTGCAGCGGTTCCACATCTATCCCCGAACCAAGCAAAAAGGTGTGCATCAGCGCGATTGCGCCAAAGGCGACAAAGATGTCCTCACCGAAAAACAGCCCGACGTTATCGGTCGCCGCGCACATGGCCAGCACCTTGTGACGCAGTTTGTCCGGCAATTTGCCAAAGCGCTTTTCCGCCGCACCTTCGGCCATTGGCGCGAGCAGCGGGCGCACCATCTGCGGATGCCCACCAAGGCTGGTCAGCCCCATGGCAGCGGTCGACTCACGCACAAACAGGTAGATGATCAACAAACGCCCGACCGTGGCGCGTTCGAAACGAGCGATCCAGTTCTGTGCATGCAGGCGCAAGCCATGGCGCTCCAACAGCCCGATGACAGCCAATGGCAGCAACAGAATCAATTGCAGGGCGCGGGTCTGAAGGAAACCATCGCCCATGGTGGCGAGGATTTTCTCCAGCGGGAAATGGGCAGCGAGCCCGGTGGCGATAGCGGCGGCGGTGACCACCAACAGTGGATTGAAGCGCAAGACAAAGCCAACCACGATGACGAGTACGCCGATCAACGGCCATAGATTCACAACAGTTTGCATGGCGGTGAGGTCCTTAAGTGCGCGCTGCGGCGCCATTACAGCAGGATGTGAACAAAGGGTTCACAGCAAGAAAGTGGCGTGCAGTCGGCTCGGTTTTTTATTGTTGACCTGGAAGGTCGAGCGTCGGTGGCGGCATCTTTGCCGCTTGGGGCGGGGGGTGTCCAACAAGAAAAGTTGTTGCTGTAAACCAATAAATTTTGTGGGTAATGGGCGCCAGGTGAACCGGCGCCCTGGGAGGATTCAGGCCAGACGTTTCTGGAAAAAGTGACGTTGGTGTCCCGGTGGATAATCGGCAATATGCCCGAACTCAGTGAACCCCAGCTTTCGATAAAACCCGGGCGCCTGGAAACTGAAGGTATCCAGCCAGATCCCGGTGCAGCCATGCTGCCTGGCCAACTCTTCAGCGGCGCGCATCAGGCGGGAGCCAGTACCTTGGGTGCGTAACTGATCGGGAACACTCAACAACTCAATGAACAACCATCCGTATGAAATCTTCCCATACAGCCCACCGACCACCTCTTCAGTGACAGGATCCCGCAGCAAAATCCCTACGGTTTCGAACGCCATATCGCCGGTATGACTGAGGTTATACGCCCTCAACGGTTTGAGGATTGCCTCACGCTCCTGCGCCGTCACGTCGAACGACACTTCCATTAACTGCTCCATCGCTGCCTCCCCGGTTGAATTCAAACAGTGCCCAGTATGGCGTCAACCCTGCAAAAAAGGGCCAACCTCTCGGTTGGCCCTGCGATCGCGCGCCCTCAAGACAGCCCTGTATCAGAGCTGGCCTGAGGCTAGACAGTGAAGAATCCCAATCCGAAACTATACTCAACCAATACGGTGCGCATTCCTGCGCATCGTTTACGGCATGATTGCCGACAAAGAGGTAGCCAACATGTACGCCGGGCAAATGGGTATGGCGACAACGAATGGTGAAATACGCTGCCAGATGATAGCCCAGATCATCTGCCTGCTCGCGGTGGCTCAGCTTTTCTGCTGATCGATCCGCCCTCACGTTTCAAAGCGAGCCGCGTCAGTGGCCAGGCGACGCCGTGCCCAAATTCCAGACAACAAAAAAGGGCCCACCTTTCGGTGAGCCCTTCTAGACCGCCCAGCAGAGCGGATTTTGTTTGGTAGGCGCGATTGGACTCGAACCAACGACCCCCACCATGTCAAGGTGGTGCTCTAACCAACTGAGCTACGTGCCTGCTGTGAGGCGGCATTCTACGGAATTTCGGAGGGGTGTCAACATCTTTTTTGCAGCTAACCCTATGAATATGCGAATTTTTTATTTGCGGCTGGTGCATTTGCATTTTTCGGGTGGCTGGCAGGCAATTTTCAACTCAGGTAGGATCGGGGCACTCGTAAAAAATATAAAACAGAGGTTCCAGGATGGCGAACACCCCCTACCCCCAGTCGTATTACGCTGCGTCCGCCAACGCGGTCCCTCCGCGTCCGGTACTGCAAGGCGAAGTGGAAACCGATGTGTGCGTGATTGGTGCCGGCTATACCGGCTTGTCCAGCGCACTGTTTCTACTGGAAAACGGTTTTCGCGTGACGGTGCTGGAAGCCGCCAAGGTCGGCTTTGGCGCGTCGGGCCGCAATGGCGGGCAGATCGTCAACAGCTACAGCCGCGATATCGATGTGATCGAACGCAGCGTCGGGCCCAAGCAGGCGCAATTGCTGGGGGACATGGCGTTTGAAGGCGGCCGGATCATTCGCGAGCGGGTGGCCAAGTATCAGATCCAGTGCGACTTGAAGGACGGCGGTGTCTTCGCCGCACTCAACAGCAAGCACATGGGCCACCTGGAATCACAGAAGCGCCTCTGGGAGCGTTATGGCCACACACAACTGGAGCTGCTCGACGAGCGCCGTATCCGCGAAGTAGTAGCCTGTGACAACTATGTCGGCGGCCTGCTGGACATGAGCGGCGGGCATATCCACCCACTCAACCTGGCGCTGGGTGAAGCAGCGGCCGTGGAGTCTCTCGGTGGCACGATCTATGAGCAGTCAGCAGCTGTACGCATTGAGCGCGGCGCCAACCCGGTGGTGCACACGACCGAAGGCAAGGTCAGGGCCAAGTTCATCATCGTGGCGGGCAATGCCTACCTGGGCAACCTGGTGCCGGAGTTAGCAGCCAAGTCGATGCCCTGCGGCACTCAGGTGATCACAACCGCACCACTCGGGGATGAACTGGCCCAATCGCTATTGCCGCAGGATTACTGCGTCGAGGACTGCAACTACCTGCTCGACTACTACCGACTCACCCGTGACAAACGACTGATCTTCGGCGGTGGCGTAGTGTATGGCGCGCGCGACCCGGCAAATATCGAAGCGATCATCCGCCCGAAAATGCTCAAAGCCTTCCCTCAGCTCAAGGACGTGAAGATCGACTACGCCTGGACCGGCAACTTCCTGCTGACCCTGTCGCGCTTGCCGCAAGTCGGCCGCCTGGGCGACAACATCTATTACTCCCAGGGTTGCAGTGGCCACGGCGTGACGTACACACACCTGGCGGGCAAGGTATTGGCCGAGGCACTCAGAGGCCAGGCCGAGCGCTTTGATGCGTTTGCCGACCAGCCGCACTACCCGTTCCCGGGCGGGCAACTGCTGCGCACGCCGTTTGCGGCGATGGGGGCTTGGTATTACGGGCTGCGAGACAAGCTGGGGTTCTGATTGGAAAGTTTGCCTGGGATGTGACAATGCGGGCTCATGATGAGACCCAGTCGTTGCTATCGCAGGCAAGCCAGCCGCCATCGCGTTGCGATGGCTTGCGCGGGCGCACTGACCAGCACCAAATTGCAGACACAAAAAACCCCGGTCTTTCGACCAGGGTCTTTGCTATCGGATCAAAGTAGCCAGTGGCTTTCTTTGTGCTTCAAGGCGTTCAGTAGGCCTTGATGCAGATATGGCGCAGCGGACGGGACTCGAACCCGCGACCCCCGGCGTGACAGGCCGGTA
>NZ_JBMDIS010000107.1:0-19281 GCF_057808775.1 Pseudomonas sp. FG86
TGGTTACTTTGGGGCTCTTTTCCAAAGTGACCCGCCGTAAGGGCGGAACCGCCAGCCGCCGTTACCGCAGCAACGGATATGTACTCAACCCCCCCGAAAAAAAACCTCACCCCGCCTGCCGCAAATGCTCCATCGCCCAAACCGCCGCCTCCACCCGCGACCGCAACCCCAACTTATGCAGCAAATTCTTCACATGCACCTTCACCGTCCCCTCGGTAATCCCCAACTTATGCCCGATCACCTTGTTGCTATGCCCACTGGCAATCGTCTTCAACACCTGCCGCTCCCGCTCGGTCAACTCCACCGCCGCATGGGGTTGCGGCGAGCGCAGGGCCTGGGCCAGGACCCGCGTCAACCCAGGGCTGATCACCAAGGCACCCTGCAAGGCATCGCGGATGAACTGGACGACCAACTCCGGCTCCATGTCCTTGAGCAGGTACCCGTTGGCATCCAGGCGCAGGGCATCGCGAATATCGTCTTCAGCGTCGGACACCGTAAACAGCAACACCTTGCCCGCATAGTTCATGGCCCGCAGGCGGCGCAGGGTTTCCAGGCCGTTCATTTGCGGCATGTTGTTGTCCAGCAGCACCAGGTCCGGTTGCAGCGTGTCGATCTGGTCCAGGGCTTCCTGGCCATTACCGGCCTCGCCGACCACTTGCAAGTCGTCTTCCAGTTCCAGCATCTGGCGCATGCCGTGGCGCATCATCGGGTGGTCGTCGACTAGCAGGATGCGGTGGCGAGTGGGTGTGTTCATGCGTGGGTGCCTTGTAGAGGTTGCCCGAGGAATTCCGGGTGAAAACGCAATTGCACGCGCGTGCCCTGGGGCTCGCGTGGGCTGATGTCGAGTTGGCCGTGCAGGCTGCGTGCGCGCTCGTCCATGATGGTCAGGCCGTGGTGTTCACGTTGATCGACGTCGCCGCAAAAACCACGGCCGTCGTCTTCGATGCACAGGCTGACGGTCTCGCCCTCCTGGCGCAGTTGCAGCCAGGCGTTTTGCGCATGGGCGTGGCGCAGGCAATTGGACAGGGCTTCGCGGGTGATTTGCAGCAAGTGGATCTGCTCACTGGCCGATAGCTGGAAGGCCAGGGCGTCGACGTGCAGGTGGACCTGGAATTCGCCGCGCCGGGAAAACTCTTCAGCGGTGTCCTGCAGTTCCTGCACCAGCCCGGCATCGTGGATTTGCAGGCGGAAGGTGGTGAGCAACTCACGCAGTTGCCGGTAGGCATTGTTCAGGCCGTCGCGCAGCTCGGCGGTGACGGTGGCCAGGGTCTCCACCGGTTCGCCGCGGCGGATCAGGGTTTGCATGCGGCTGACTTGCAGCTTCATGTACGACAGCGCCTGGGCCAGGGAGTCGTGCAGTTCGCGGGCGATGATGGTGCGTTCGTCGAGCAGCAGCAAGCGGTGGTCCTGCTCGCGCTGGCGCTTGAGGGACAGTGAGGTGCCGATCAGGTTGGCCAGGGCCTGGATCAGTTGTTTCTCCCAGTCCTGGGGCGCATGGCCGTCGATGAAGTGGGCCTTGAGTTCGCCCAGTTCCGAGCCCTGGTTGCTGATGCTGAACACCTGGGGCGGCGCGACCTTGTGTTTCTGGCAGGTCGCGCAGTCGCCGATGGCGCAGACGTTGCGGCTGTCGCCGCCATGCAGGGCGAGCATCTGCTGGGCCGGTGCGAGGAAGTGGCCTTGCAGGCACAGCGACAGGCGCAGCCCCGGCAGGCGCTTCTGGAAGCGTCGGATCAGTTCATCCAGGCCCTCGGCATTCGCCAGGCGCGTGGCCAGGCTGCGGCTGCTCTGGTAGAGCAACTCGAGGGCGGCGTTGGCCTGTTGCAGGTTGAGGGTCTTGAGGCGCACCTGGCTTTCCAGGGTGCGGTGGGAGGCTTCGATGGTTTCGGCCATGGTGTTGAAGCTCAGGGCCAGTTGCCCCAGTTCATCCTCGGAACGGTGGTTGACCCGGGTCTTGAAGTCGCCGTCGCGAAAGCGCCGGGTGGCCTGCACCAGCTCCTGCAAGGGGTTGACCACGCCGTATTGCAGTTCATACAGGCCGATCAACAGGATGATCAGGGTGCTGAACAGCGCCAGGCCCTGGATGCCTTGTTGCCAGCCTTGTTTGTGTTCGCTCTGTTGCTGCAACAGGCTGACGAATTGATTCAATTGCTCGACGAACCCCGGTGCGCTGGCCTGGAACAGGGCGGCGTCACCCCGTGCCAGGGCCGGGCGCAGGTCGTCGTGCCAGCGTTGCTGGATCTGTTGGTAGCTTTGCAACAACGCACTGCGCGGGCCGTCTTCGAGCACGGCCTTGAGCGACTGGCTATCGAGACGCCCTTGCAGGCTTTGGGTGATGCTGTCGATCTCGTCGGCCGGTGCGCCGGCGGCGAGCTTCCAGCTCAGGTGGTAGGTCTCCATGCGCACCGAGCCTGCGGTATTGATCGCGGCGGCGTCGCCCTGGCTGAACCAGGCGATCAAGCCGGCACTCAAGGAACTGGCGAGCGCGAGGATCGCGATCAGGATCACGGCCAGGCCGGCACGGGCGGGCAGGGAACTGCGCAGCCAGCTAAACACGGCGGCGTAATCGAAGGAGGGGGGACGTCTGCATGGCGGCACCAAAAAGGGCAAAAAGGGCTGGAACACCGCAATCCCTGGCGCACTACCTCTAAAGAATTGCCGGCAAACCCTCCCACGGGAAAACACCGGCACAAGAGACCAATCCATTGATAAATAAAGACTTTCTCTTGTTGTTCGAACTACCTCCTTAGAGGTAGGTGGGGCCAGCATAGCCCGATACCCCCCAGGCGGACGTTGATCTGCGTCAAGTTCCAAGGGGGGCCCGCCCCTAACCTGCGCTCATGGAATCACTTTCTGGAGCGCGTACCGTGACTCAACCCCGTATAAGACAAGGCCTGGTGCTGGGCATGAGCACACTGGCTTTCACCGTCTGCTTTATGGTGTGGATGATGTTCGCCGTGTTGGGCGTCCCCATCAAAGAGCTGTTGCAACTCAACGAAACCCAGTTCGGCCTGTTGGCCGCCACGCCGGTGTTGACCGGTTCCCTGGTGCGCCTGCCGCTGGGCCTGCTGACTGACCGTTTCGGCGGGCGCATCGTGTTCTTCCTGCTGATGCTCGCGTGTGTGTTGCCGCTGTACCTGATCACTTACGCCACCGCCTATTGGCAGTTCCTGGTCCTGGGCCTGTTCGTCGGCCTGGCTGGTGGCTCGTTCTCGGTGGGCATCGCCTACGTTGCCAAATGGTTCGACAAGGACAACCAGGGCTTCGCCATGGGGGTGTTTGGCGCCGGCAACGCGGGCGCCGCCGTGACCAAGTTTCTGGCCCCGGCGCTGATCGCCCTCGGCACCTGGCACCTGGTGCCCAAGGTGTTCGGCGCAATCCTGTTTATCACCGCGCTGCTGTTCTGGTTTCTCACCAGCGAAAACAAGGCGCACCGCAGTGCCGGCGGCGCGACCCTGCGCCAGCAGTTGCTGTGCCTGAAAGACCCGGCCGTGTGGCGCTACTGCCAGTACTACTCGATTGTGTTCGGCGGCTACGTGGCCCTGGCGCTGTGGATGACCAAGTACTACGTGCAGGAATACGGTTTCAGCCTGCAAAGCGCCGCACTGCTGGCCGCGTGTTTCTCGCTGCCCGGTGGCGTGCTGCGTGCGGTGGGCGGTTGGATGTCGGATCGCTGGGGCGCGCAAAGCGTGACCTGGTGGGTGTTGTGGGTGAGCTGGATCTGCCTGTTCCTGCTCAGCTACCCGCAGACCCAATTGCAGGTGCAGACCGTCAACGGCCCCCTGGATTTCCATATCGGCCTCAACGCCACCCTGTTCACCGTGCTGCTGTTCGTGATGGGCATCGCCTTCGCGTTCGGCAAGGCCTCCGTATTCAAGTACATCGCCAATGACTACCCGCAGAACATGGGCGCGGTGTCCGGCATCGTCGGCCTGGCCGGTGGGCTGGGGGGCTTTGTACTGCCGATTCTGTTTGGCGCCCTGGTGGACCTCACCGGCGTGCGCTCGTCCTGCTTCATGTTGATGTACGGCGTGGTCTGGGTGTCCCTGACCTGGATGTACTTCAGCGAAATGCGCAAGCAACCGCTTTTGGGCAAAACCGCCCAACGTCTCCAAGGAGAATGAACATGTCCATCGCGCAAAAGCCCGGCTCGGGGCCGGTGATCCACGACTGGCGCCCTGAAGACCCCGCGTTCTGGGGCGCCAGCGGCAAGAAGACTGCCACCCGCAACCTGTGGATCTCGATCCCTGCGCTGTTGCTGGCCTTCGCCGTGTGGATGGTGTGGAGCACGGTGATCGTGCGCCTGAACGCCATCGGCTTTACGTTCACCACTGACCAGCTGTTCTGGCTGGCGGCGTTGCCGGGCCTGTCCGGCGCGACCTTGCGGGTGTTCTACTCGTTCATGGTGCCGATCTTCGGCGGCCGCCGCTGGACCGCCTTGAGCACCGCATCGCTGCTGCTACCGTCGCTGTGGATGGGCTTTGCGGTGCAAGACCCCAACACCCCCTACAGCGTGTTCGTACTGATCGCGTTGCTGTGCGGTTTCGGCGGCGGCAACTTCGCCTCGAGCATGTCCAACATCAGCTTCTTCTACCCCAAGTCGCAGCAGGGCACGGCCCTGGGCCTGAACGCCGGCCTCGGCAACCTTGGGGTGTCGGTGATGCAGTTCTGCGTGCCGCTGGTGATCACTTTCGGCGTGTTCGGCCTGGTCGGCGGGCAACCGCAAACCTTGCCGGATGGCAGTCAACTCTGGCTGCAGAACGCCGGTTTTATCTGGGTGCCGTTTATCCTCACCGTCACCGTGGCGGCCTGGTTCGGCATGAATGACCTGTCCAGCGCCCGTGCCTCGTTCAGCGAGCAGGCGGTGATCTTCAAGCGCAAGCACAACTGGCTGATGTGCTGGTTGTACCTGGCCACCTTCGGTTCGTTCATCGGCTTTTCGGCGGCGTTCCCCCTGCTGATCAAGACTTCGTTCCCCGACGTGGTAGCGCTGAAATTCGCCTTCCTCGGGCCTCTGGTCGGCGCACTGGTACGCCCACTGGGCGGCTGGCTGGCGGACAAGTTGGGCGGTGCACGGGTGACCTTGTGGAACTTCGTGCTGATGATCGTGATGGTGTTCGGTGTGTTGCACTTCCTGCCCGAAAACGGCCAGGGCGGCAGCTTCTATGGCTTCCTCGGCATGTTCATGCTGCTGTTCATCACCACCGGCGTGGGCAATGGCTCCACCTTCCGCATGATCCCGGTGATCTTCCGCACCCAGCACGAAAAGGCCAGCGCCGGTAAATCCGCTGCCGAACGCGAGCAAGCGCTCAAGGACGCCGGCAAGGAATCCGCCGCCGTACTCGGCTTCAGTTCGGCCATGGGCGCCTTCGGTGCGTTCTTCATTCCCAAATCCTTCGGCACCTCGATGGCCGCCACCGGCAGCCCGGCGATGGCCTTCTACATGTTTGTCGGTTTCTACCTGAGCTGCATTGTCGTGACCTGGTGGTGGTACGCCCGCAAAGGCTGCGCCACTCCTTGCTGATCGACCACGAATTCGCCGGGGCAACGTACCCCACGGCACGCCTGATGAGGAAAACATCATGAGTCACTTGCTGGATCAACTGCGGTTCTTCAACCGTAAGCAAAACGAATTCTCCGAGGGTCACGGCGAGACCCGCAAGGAGTCCCGCGACTGGGAGAACGTCTATCGCTCGCGCTGGCAGTACGACAAGATCGTACGCTCCACCCACGGCGTGAACTGCACCGGCTCCTGCTCGTGGAAGATCTACGTGAAGAACGGCCTGATCACCTGGGAAACCCAGCAGACCGACTACCCGCGCACCCGCAACGACTTGCCCAACCATGAGCCGCGCGGCTGCCCGCGGGGTGCCAGCTACAGCTGGTACATCTACAGCGCCAACCGCCTCAAGTACCCGAAGATCCGCAAGCCGTTGCTCAAGCTATGGCGTGAAGCGCGCCTGACCCTGCCACCGGTCGAGGCGTGGGCGAGCATTGTCGAGGACAAGGTCAAGGCCGACTCGTACAAGAGCAAGCGCGGCATGGGCGGTTTCATTCGCTCGAACTGGGAGGAGGTCAACGAGATCATCGCTGCCTCCAACGTCTACACCATCAAGCAATACGGCCCGGACCGCATCGTCGGTTTCTCGCCGATCCCGGCCATGTCCATGGTCAGCTACGCGGCGGGTTCGCGTTACCTGTCGCTGATCGGCGGCGTGTGCCTGAGCTTCTACGACTGGTACTGCGACTTGCCACCGGCCTCGCCGATGGTCTGGGGCGAGCAGACCGACGTGCCGGAATCGGCCGACTGGTACAACTCCAACTACATCATCGCCTGGGGTTCCAACGTCCCGCAGACCCGTACCCCGGATGCGCACTTCTTCACCGAGGTGCGTTACAAGGGCACCAAGACCGTGGCCATCACCCCCGACTATTCGGAAGTGGCCAAGCTCACCGACCTGTGGCTCAACCCCAAGCAGGGCACCGACGCCGCGTTGGCCCAGGCCTTCAACCATGTGATCTTCAAGGAATTTCACCTGGACAAACCGAGCGCCTACTTCACCGACTACGCCAAGCGCTTCACCGACTTGCCGGTGCTGGTGATGCTCAAGCCGATGACCGGTTTTGCCCCCGGCGCCGGCTTCCAGCCTGACCGCTTCCTGCGGGCCTCGGACCTGACCGGCAACCTCGGCCAGGACAACAACCCGGAATGGAAAACCATCGCCCTCGACGAAAGCGGCGAACTGGTCTCGCCACAAGGTTCCATCGGCTACCGCTGGGGCGAGAAGGGCAAGTGGAACATCCTCGCGAAGGAAGGCGGTGAAGGCCGCGCCATCGACCTGAAACTCAGCCTGATCGGTGACGACGTCGCCGAAGTGGCGTTCCCGTATTTTGCCGGCGAAGCCCACGAACACTTCCAGCACGTGGCCGGCGATGCCGTGCAGTTCCGCCGCGTGCCGGTGCACAGCGTGACCCTGGCCGACGGCAGCGTGGCCAAAGTGGCGACGGTGTTCGACTTGTCCGCCGCCAACCTGGCCATCGACCGTGGCCTGGGCGGCCAGAACGTGGCCAAGGACTACGACGACGCCAGCGTGCCGGGCACCCCGGCGTGGCAGGAAGCGATCACCGGCGTCAGCCGCGAGAAAGCCATCCAGATCGCCCGTGAGTTCGCCGACAACGCCGACAAGACCAAGGGGCGCTCGATGATCATCGTCGGCGCGGCGATGAACCACTGGTACCACATGGACATGAACTACCGCGGGCTGATCAACATGCTCATGCTCTGCGGTTGCGTCGGCCAGACCGGCGGCGGTTGGGCCCACTATGTCGGCCAGGAAAAACTGCGCCCGCAATGCGGCTGGCTGCCCCTGGCCTTCGGCCTGGACTGGAACCGCCCACCGCGCCAGATGAACGGCACCAGCTTCTTCTATGGCCACAGTTCGCAATGGCGCCACGAGAAAATGAGCATGCACGATGTGCTCTCGCCACTGGCCGACAAGTCGCAGTTCCCGGAACACGCCCTGGATTACAACATCCGCGCCGAACGCGCCGGCTGGTTGCCCAGCGCGCCGCAACTGAACACCAACCCGCTGCACATCTGCCGTGACGCGGCCGCCGCTGGCATGACGCCGAAAGACTACGTGGTCAAATCCTGGCAGGACGGCAGCCTGCGCTTTGCCTGCGAACAACCGGACAGCCCGGTGAACTTCCCGCGCAATATGTTTATCTGGCGCTCCAACCTGCTCGGTTCGTCGGGCAAGGGCCATGAGTACATGCTCAAGTACCTGTTGGGCACCAAGAACGGCGTGATGAACGAAGACATCGGCCACAGCACCGAGTGCAAACCGACCGAAGCCGAATGGGTCGAAGACGGCGCCATCGGCAAGCTCGACCTGGTGACCACCCTGGACTTCCGCATGTCCTCCACCTGCGTGTATTCCGACATTGTCTTGCCGACCGCCACCTGGTACGAAAAAGACGACATGAACACCTCGGACATGCACCCGTTCATCCACCCGTTGTCGGCCGCCATCGACCCGGCGTGGGAGTCGCGCTCCGACTGGGAAATCTACAAGGGCATCGCCAAGGCATTCTCGGCCATGTCGGTCGGCCACCTGGGCGTCGAGCAAGACCTGGTTACCGTACCGCTGATGCACGACAGCGTCGGCGAACTGGCCCAGCCGTTTGGCGGCACCGACTGGAAAAGCGCCGGTGTGGCGCCGGTTCCGGGCAAGAACGCGCCGAACATGGCGGTGGTGGAACGCGACTACCCGAACATCTACAAGCAGTTCTCGTCCCTGGGCCCGATGCTGGAAAAACTCGGCAACGGCGGCAAGGGCATCAACTGGAACACCGACGAGGAAGTCGAGTTCCTCGGTGAACTCAACCACCACGAAAGCGATGCGGGCATCAGCCACGGCCGGCCGAAAATCGACACGGCCATCGACGCCGCCGAGGTGATCCTGTCCCTGGCCCCGGAAACCAACGGCAAGGTCGCCTTGAAAGCCTGGGCCGCGCTGTCGGAATTCACCGGCATCGACCACAGCCACCTGGCGATCTCCAAGGCCCACGAAGCGATTCGCTTCCGCGACATCCAGGCGCAGCCGCGCAAGATCATCTCCAGCCCGACCTGGTCAGGCCTGGAAGACGAGCACGTGAGCTACAACGCCGGCTACACCAACGTGCATGAAAACATCCCATGGCGCACCATCACCGGCCGCCAGCAGTTCTACCAGGATCACCCGTGGATGCAGGCGTTCGGCGAGCAGTTGATGAGCTACCGGCCACCGGTCAACACCCGCACCATCGAAGGGGTGAAGGGCAAGCGCAGCAACGGCGAGACCGAGATCGTGCTGAACTGGATCACCCCGCACCAGAAATGGGGCATCCACAGCACCTACAGCGACAACCTGCTGATGCTCACCCTGAGCCGTGGCGGACCGATTGTGTGGCTCTCGGAAATCGACGCCAAGCGCGCCGGCATCGAAGACAACGACTGGATCGAATGCTTCAACGTCAACGGCGCCTTGACCGCCCGTGCGGTGGTCAGCCAGCGCGTGAAGGAAGGCATGGTGATGATGTATCACGCCCAGGAACGCATCGTGAACGTGCCCGGTTCGGAAACCACCAAGACCCGTGGCGGCCACCACAACTCGGTGACCCGCGTGGTGCTCAAGCCGACCCACATGATCGGCGGCTATGCCCAGCAGGCCTACGGTTTCAACTATTACGGCACGGTCGGTTGCAACCGCGACGAGTTCGTCGTGGTGCGCAAGATGGCCAAGGTCGACTGGCTCGATGGCTCTACCGGCAATGACCTGCCGCGCCCATTGCCGACTGATATCGAGGAGAACTGAGATGAAGATTCGCTCACAGATCGGCATGGTCCTCAACCTGGACAAATGCA
Source organism: Pseudomonas sp. FG86 (assembly GCF_057808775.1). NCBI lineage: Bacteria > Pseudomonadati > Pseudomonadota > Gammaproteobacteria > Pseudomonadales > Pseudomonadaceae > Pseudomonas > Pseudomonas sp. FG86. The sequence continues at coordinate 9,404 of NZ_JBMDIS010000107.1, forward strand.
TCGGTTGCCACACCTGTTCCATCACCTGCAAAAACGTGTGGACCAGCCGTGAAGGCATGGAGTACGCCTGGTTCAACAACGTTGAATCCAAACCCGGTATCGGCTACCCGAAAGAATGGGAAAACCAGGACAAGTGGAAGGGCGGCTGGATTCGCAACGCCAACGGCTCGATCAACCCACGCATTGGCGGCAAGTTCCGCGTGTTGGCGAACATCTTCGCCAACCCCGACCTGCCGAGCCTGGACGACTACTACGAACCGTTCGATTTCGACTATCAGCACCTGCACACCGCACCGTTGGGCGAGCACCAGCCGACCGCACGCCCGCGTTCGCTGGTGTCCGGCAAGCGTATGGAAAAGATCGAGTGGGGCCCCAACTGGGAGGAAATCCTCGGCACCGAGTTCGCCAAGCGCCGCAAGGATAAGAACTTCGACCAGATCCAGGCCGACATTTATGGCGAGTACGAAAACACCTTCATGATGTACCTGCCGCGCCTGTGCGAGCACTGCCTCAACCCGGCGTGTGCGGCATCGTGCCCGAGCGGTGCGATCTACAAGCGTGAAGAAGACGGCATTGTGCTGATCGACCAGGAAAAGTGCCGGGGCTGGCGCATGTGCATCAGCGGCTGCCCGTACAAGAAGATCTACTTCAACTGGAAGAGCGGCAAGTCCGAGAAGTGCATCTTCTGCTACCCGCGTATCGAAGCCGGTATGCCGACCGTGTGCGCCGAAACCTGTGTGGGGCGGATTCGCTACCTCGGCGTGCTGTTGTACGACGCCGACCGCATCAGCGAAGTGGCGAGCACGGCCAATGAGCAGGACCTCTACGAGAAACAGCTGGAAATCTTCCTCGACCCGAATGACCCGGCGGTGATTCGCCAGGCCCTGGCCGATGGCGTGCCGCAGTCGGTGATCGACTCGGCCCAGCGTTCGCCGGTGTACAAAATGGCCGTGGATTGGAAACTCGCGCTGCCGCTGCACCCGGAATACCGCACCTTGCCGATGGTCTGGTACGTGCCGCCACTGTCGCCGATCCAGAACGCCGCGGCGGCTGGCACCGTGGGCATGAACGGGGTGATCCCGGATGTCGACAGCCTGCGCATTCCGCTGCGTTACCTGGCCAACCTGCTCACCGCGGGCGATGAGAAACCGGTCAAGCGTGCGCTCAAGCGCCTGTTGGCGATGCGTGCCTACAAACGCTCCCAGCAAGTCGACGGCGTGCAGGACCTGCAAGTGCTCGAAGACGTCGGCCTGAGCGTGGAACAGGTGGAAGAGATGTACCGCTACCTGGCGATCGCCAACTACGAAGACCGCTTTGTGGTGCCGAGTGCGCACCGTGAAGACGCCATGAGCGATGCGTTCGCCGAGCGCTCCGGCTGTGGTTTCAGCTTTGGCAGCGGTTGCAGCGGCAGCTCCGACACCAACATGTTCGGCGCCAAGAAGGCCAACCGCCGCGACGTGCTGAAAACCGTACAAATCTGGGAGGACTGAGCATGCGCATTCTTAAAGTGATTTCGTTGCTGCTGGACTACCCCACCGACACCCTGGTGAACGGCCGCGACGAACTGGAACAGGCGATCATCGAATCGCGGGAAATCAGCCCCAAGCAGCGCGGCGCATTGTTCGAGTTGCTGGAGCTGATCTGCGCCAATGACTTGATGGACGGTCAGGAACACTACGGTGCGTTGTTTGGCCGGGGGCGTTCGCTGTCGTTGCTGTTGTTCGAGCACGTGCATGGCGAGTCCCGCGACCGCGGCCAGGCCATGGTCGACATGATGGCCCAGTACGAAGAGGCCGGGTTTGCCATCGGTGTCAAGGAGCTGCCGGACTACATCCCGTTGTACCTGGAGTTCCTCTCCACCCGTGAAGACATCGAGGCCCGCGAGGGCCTGGCGGATGTGGCGCACCTGTTGGCCTTGCTCGCCGCGCGGCTGGAAGAGCGCGAGAGCGGCTATGCCAGTTGCTTCCGTGCGCTGTTGCAGATTGCCGGCGCCGAGCCGCACCAGGCCGTGGCCGAACTGCGTGCCCAGGTCGCCGCCGAACCGCGTGACGACTCCCTCGAAGCCCTGGACAAAATCTGGGAAGAGGAAGCGGTGGACTTCATGCAGGCCGAGCAGCAGGACCGTTGCAGTTCGATGCCCAGCGCACCAGGCAAGGCCCGCGAAGAAAGCGCGGTGCCGTTGCACTGGGTGGATTTTCAGCAAGAAGGGCGGGCCACAGCGCCGGCCGGGGAGGTGGGTAATGTCTAAGTGGAATTTGCTGGTATTCGGGATCTATCCCTATGTCGCCCTGGCGATCTGCCTGTTGGGCAGTTGGGCGCGGTTCGACCTGTCGCAGTACACCTGGAAGGCCGGCTCCAGCCAAATGCTCAACAACCGTGGCATGCGCGTGGCGAGCAACTTCTTCCACATTGGCGTGCTGTTCGTGCTGGCCGGGCATTTTGTCGGCCTGTTGACCCCGGCGTCGGTCTATCACCATGTGATCAGCACCGAGCACAAGCAGTTGCTGGCGATGGTCTCCGGTGGCTTCTTCGGCCTGCTGTGCCTGGTGGGCCTGCTGATGCTGGTCAAGCGTCGCCTGGGTGACCCGCGTGTACGGGCCACGTCAAGCCCGTCGGACATCCTGATCCTGCTGGTGTTGCTCGCGCAGTTGGTGCTCGGCTTGCTGACCATTGTCGCCTCCACCGGGCATATGGACGGTTCGGTGATGGTGATGCTCGCCGACTGGGCGCAGAACGTGGTGCTGTTGCGGCCGATGGACGCGGCGGCTTCGATCGAGCCGGTCAGCCTGATCTACAAGGCCCATGTGGCGCTGGGCTTGACCCTGTTCGTGCTGTTCCCGTTTACCCGCTTGGTGCATATGGTCAGCGCGCCGATCTGGTACCTGGGGCGTCGTTATCAAATCGTGCGGCAGAAGTATTGAGGAGAACGTCATGACTACAGGATGCGGATGTGGTGGCGGGAATGGCGGCAGCGGTGGTTGCGGCTCGTCGGTCAAGGAGCCGGTGATTGCCGAGGTGGCGGCCCAGGCTTCGTTCGAGGAGCTCAAGGCGCCGGAACTGATCGCCAGCAGTGAACAGGAATGGCCGATCGTCAGCGTCAACGGCGTGCCAGTCACGCCCGAGGCCATGGCCCTGGAATTGCAATATCACCCGGCTGAAAGTCGCGAGGAAGCGGTGTACCTGGCCGCCCGCGCACTGGTGATCCGCGAGCTGTTGCAGCAACGGATCGCCGAGCTGGGCCTAGCGGTGCAGATCGCCGCCGGCGAGAACGAAGAAGAAGCGGCCACGCGCCTGTTGCTGGAGCGTGAGGTCAAGGTGCCTGAGTGTGACGAGGCCACCTGTGTGCGCTATTTCGAGAACAACCGCGGGCGCTTTCACAGCGCGCCGCTGCTGGCGGTGCGGCACATTCTGCTTGAATGCGCGCCGGACGATGCCGACGCACGCCACCTGGCGCACACCCAGGCGGAAATCCTGCTGCTGACCCTGGAAGAGCAGCCTGGCCAATTTGCCGAGCTGGCCCTCAAGTATTCGGCGTGCCCGTCCAAGGCCCAGGGTGGTTCGTTGGGCCAGGTGAGCAAGGGGCAAACCGTGCCCGAACTGGAGCGCCAGCTGTTCACCCTGGCCCCGGGCCTGGCCGGCAAGCCGCTGGAGAGTCGTTATGGCTGGCATGTGATCAGTGTCGACCAACGTATCGAAGGCCAGCCGCTGCCGTATGAAGCGGTGGCGGTCGCGATCCGCACCCAGTTGCAGCAGGGCGTGTGGCAGAAGGCATTGGTGCAGTACCTGCAAACCCTGATCGGCGCGGCGGACATCCGCGGCATCGCGCTGCAGGGCGCCGACTCGCCGTTGGTGCAGTGACATGAGCCTGGTGGATGGGGTGGGCCGTTCGATCGATTACCTGCGCTTGTCGGTGACCGACCGCTGTGATTTTCGCTGTGTGTATTGCATGGCCAAAACCATGACGTTCCTGCCGCGCCAGCAGGTGTTGACCCTGGAAGAGCTGGAACGCCTGGCGGCGCTGTTTGTCCGCCAAGGCGTGCGCAAGATCCGCCTCACCGGCGGCGAACCGTTGATCCGCCCGGGCATTGTCGGGCTGTGCCGCAACATCGCGGCACTGCCGGGCTTGCGCGAACTGGTGATGACCAGCAACGGCTCGCAGCTGGCGCGACTCGCACAGCCGTTGGTGGAGGCGGGGGTCAAGCGCATGAACATCAGCCTCGACAGTCTGGATGACGCGCGGTTTCGTGCGATTACCCGCAATGGCGACTTGCAGCAGGTGCTCGCGGGGATCAAGGCGGCCAGCCAAGCGGGGTTCGAACGGGTCAAGCTCAATTGCGTGGTGATGAAGGGACGCAACTTCGACGAAGTGCCGGCGCTGGTGCAGTTCGCCATCGACCAGGGCATCGACATCAGTTTTATCGAGGAAATGCCCCTGGGGGATGTAGGGCGCTCGCGGGGCGAGACGTTCTGCTCCAGTGATGAAGTGCGGGCGGTGATTGCCCGTGAGCATGGGTTGATTGATAGCACCGAGAACAGCGGAGGCCCCGCGCGGTATGTGCGGTTGGCGGGGCATCCGGGCACCCGGGTGGGGTTTATTTCGCCTAATTCGCATAATTTTTGTGGAAGTTGCAATCGGGTACGAATGACGGTGGAGGGGCAGTTGCTGTTGTGTCTGGGGCAGGAGGATGCGCTGGATTTTCGCGCTTTGCTGCGGCGCTATCCGCTGGATGACGGGCCGTTGATCGCGGCGTTGCACAAGGGTTTGAAAGGCAAGCCGCTGCGACATGATTTCACGGGGGCGGGGGAGGTGCAGGTGGTGCGGTTTATGAATATGAGTGGGGGTTGATTTGAGATCAAAAGCCAAAGCGCGGCGGCCATAGAGCCGACCGGTGTCGGGTCTGGTGTACTCGGTGGGGGCTTGCCCTCCGATGAGGGAGTGTCAGTGGATGCATCTATGGCTGACCCACCGCCATCGGGGGCAAGCCCCCTCCCACAAAAACGGATATGCCCCCCCAATCAAAAAACCTTGACCCCGATCAAGGGAAACCCGCCCCATTCTCCGTAACCTCACTGCATCTTGTGTCTATCTATCCAAAAACATCTATATGTAGTGTCTGGAGCCCGGAAATGCAAAGCACGCTCACCCCGCTGGTCAGCACCCGCCTACACAAACGCGACGGCAGCCTGGTCCCCTTCGACGCCGAAAAAATCCGTCAGGCGCTGATCGCCGCCGGCACCGCTACCGGCGAGTACCAAGCTGCCGATGTCGACCTGTTATTGGGTGCCGTCCTGGCCCGCCTCAGGGGTATCGAACAGCTGGATGTCGAACAGATCCAGGACAGCGTCGAACGTGTGCTGATGGACGCCGGTTACTTCCTGTCGATGCGCGCCTATATCGTCTACCGCGAACAACACGGCCGCCTGCGCCGCGACCGCAAGACCCTGGTGGAAGTCGCCACCTCGATGAACGAATACCTCGACCGTGAAGACTGGCGCGTGCAGGCCAATGCCAACCAAGGCTATTCCCTCGGTGGGCTGGTGTTGAACGTGTCGGGCAAGGTCACCGCCAACTATTGGCTGGACGAGGTCTACAGCCAGCAGATCGGCCGCGCCCACCGTGAGGCGGACCTGCATATCCATGACCTGGACATGCTCGCCGGCTATTGTGCCGGCTGGTCGTTGCGCTCGCTGCTGCACGAGGGCCTCAACGGCGTGCCGGGGCGTATCGAAGCCGGGCCGCCTAAGCACTTGAGCAGCGCCCTGGGGCAGATGGTCAATTTCCTCGGCACCCTGCAAAACGAATGGGCCGGCGCCCAGGCGTTCAGTTCATTCGATACGTACCTGGCGCCCTATGTGCGCAAGGACCAACTGAGCTACCCCGAAGTGCGCCAGGCGGTGCAGGAGTTCATCTACAACCTCAACGTGCCGTCGCGCTGGGGCACCCAGACGCCGTTTACCAACCTGACCTTCGACTGGGTATGCCCGGAAGATTTGCGTGAGCAGGTACCGGTGATCGGCGGTGAGGAAATGCCGTTCGCCTATGGCGATCTGCAAACGGAAATGGAGCTGATCAACCGGGCCTACATCGAAGTGATGCAGGCCGGCGATGCCAAGGGCCGTGTGTTCACCTTCCCGATCCCCACCTACAACATCACCCACGATTTCCCCTGGGACAGCGAGAACGCCGACCGCCTGTTCGAGATGACTGCGCGCTATGGCCTGCCGTATTTCCAGAATTTCCTCAATTCCGATATGCAGCCCAACCAGGTGCGCTCGATGTGCTGCCGCCTGCAACTGGACGTGCGCGAGCTGCTCAAACGCGGCGGTGGGTTGTTCGGTTCGGCGGAGCAGACCGGCAGCCTGGGCGTGGTGACGATCAACTGCGCGCGCCTGGGTTACCTGTTCAAGGGCGACACCTCTGGCTTGCTGCAACGCCTGGACAGCCTGATGGACATGGCGATGGAAAGCCTGGAGGTCAAGCGCAAGGTGATCCAGCACCATATGGATGCCGGGCTGTACCCCTATACCAAGCGCTACCTGGGCACCTTGCGCAATCACTTCTCCACCATCGGCCTCAATGGCATGCACGAGATGCTGCGCAACTTCACCGGGGACGAGCAGGGTATGCACACCGCTGAAGGCCGTGCGTTCGCGCTCAAGTTGCTCGACCACGTGCGCGCCACCTTGCTGCGCTTCCAGGAAGAGACCGGCCATCTCTACAACCTCGAAGCCACGCCGGCCGAAGGCACCACCTACCGTTTCGCCAAGGAAGACCGCAAGCGCTACCCGGACATTCTGCAAGCCGGCAGCGTGGACGCACCGTACTACACCAACTCGTCGCAGTTGCCGGTTGGCTTTACCGAAGACCCTTTCGAAGCCCTGGAGCTGCAAGACGAACTGCAATGCAAATACACCGGCGGCACCGTGTTGCACCTGTACATGGCCGAGCAGATTTCCTCGGCCCAGGCGTGCAAGCAACTGGTGCGCAAAGCCTTGGGGCGTTTCCGCCTGCCGTACTTGACGGTGACCCCGACCTTTTCGATCTGCCCGGTCCACGGCTACCTCGCCGGCGAACATGAGTTCTGCCCCAAGTGCGATGAAGTCCTCGCGCTCGCGGCCCGTTCTTGAACCGATTTATCAACTCGCAAGGAGCTCCACCATGCAAGCATCCCAGCCACAACGTCAGCGCTGCGAAGTCTGGACCCGAGTGATGGGTTACCACCGGCCAGTGTCGGCGTTCAACCCTGGCAAACAGTCCGAGCACAAAGAGCGTGTGCACTTCACTGAAACGGCCGCCCTGGCCGGGCGCCAATGAGTCGAGCGCTACGGGTCGGGGGCATGGTGCCCCTGACCACCCTCGACTACCCCGGCATGCTCGCCTGTGTGCTGTTTTGCCAGGGCTGTGCCTGGCGCTGTCGTTACTGCCACAACCCGGACCTGATCGCACCGCGCGGTAGCGCCGAGATCGATTGGCGCCGGGTGTTGTTGTTTTTGCAGCGGCGCCAGGACCTGTTGGACGCGGTGGTGTTCAGCGGCGGTGAACCGACCTTGCAGGAAGGCTTGCCGGCGGCCATGGATGAAGTGCGCGCGATGGGCTTTCGGGTCGGCCTGCACAGTGCCGGGATCAAGCCGGCGGGCTTCGCCAATGCGTTGCGCCATGCCGACTGGGTGGGCTTCGATGTGAAGGCCCTGGCCGAGGACTGCCAATTGATCACCCAGGTCAAGGGCAGCGGTGCCGCCAACTGGCGCAGCCTGGACACCTTGCTGACCAGTGGCGTGGATTATGAATGCCGCACCACGGTGCATTGGCACCTGATTGACCCACCCCGGTTGCTGCTGCTGGCCCAGCGTTTGCAAGCCAATGGTGTCAAGCGCTTTGCCGTGCAGATGGTGCGCACGGCGACGATGCTCGATGCGCAACTGCCCAGTGTCTCCGTACAGATGGCGTTGCCAGAGTTGTGGGGCCGTTTGCGGGAGTTGTTCCCGGCATTTGTATTGCGAGGGTGACCGATCACCCCCGTCAGGATTTTTAAAGATGCTGTCCGTTTTGGGCAGGCTTTCATCAAGGAATAATGGAATGAAGCAGTTAACCACGGCGCAACGCATTGTCATCGGCTTCGCGATCGCGCCGTTGGCCCTGGTCGGTCTGGTGTTTTATGCCTTGCACGACCTGGCAACGCTCAAGCAGCAATCCGAACAAATCGTACAACAGGACTGGCCTCGCATCGCGCCGATCATGGTGATTGCCACCGGCGTGCGTGACAACGGCCGCAACACCCGTGACCTGCTGATCGACCAGGATAACCAACAGGCGCAGGCCTCTATCGGCACGACGCGCGAGCGCATTACCCAGGCCTTCGCAACCCTGGAGCCGCTGCTCGATACCGCCGAAGGCAAGGCCGCCTATGCCACCTTGAAATCCCATCGCGAAGCCTACGTGGCGGCCTTCACCCAGGTGCAGGCGCTGATCAAGCAGGGTGCCCGCGAACAGGGCCTGGCCCAGCTCAAACAGCAGGTGATGCCAGCCGAGCTGGACGTGTTCAAGAGCCTCGATGCGTTGATGGCCATGCAAGGCCGGCTGTTCACCGAGCGTGAGCAGGCGGCGCAAACCCTGTATGACGACGCGCGTCGCACGATGATCGGGCTGTTCCTGCTGTGCCTGACCCTGGTGGTGGCCGCCGCCGTGATCGTTACCCGTAGCGTCACCCGGCCATTGGGCGGCGAGCCGGACGAGGTGGCACGGGTGCTCAAGCATATCGCCAATGGTGATCTGACCATCGAGGTACCGCTGGGCAACAGTGCCGACGGCAGCGTGATGCGCAACCTGCACCTGATGCAGCAGAGTCTGAACCAGATGGTCCGGCACATCGCCGTGTCGGTGGACGGCGTGGCCAGCTCGTCGGAAGAGTTGAGCGCGGTCAGTAGCCAGACCAGCAGCAGCTTGCAGCTGCAGGGCCAGGAAATCGAACAGGCTGCCACGGCGGTCAATGAAATGACCGCCGCCGTCGACGAAGTGGCGCGCAATGCCGTGAGCACCAGCGAAGCCTCGCACCTGTCGGAGCAGACCGCCCAGCGCGGGCAGGCCCAGGTGCAGGAAACCGTGGCGTCGATCAACACCCTGGCCACCGGCGTGGTGGAGACCTCGGAGCGTATCCAGCAACTGGCTGGCCGCGTGCAAGACATCAGCGGTGTGCTGGAAGTGATCCGCAGCATTGCCGACCAGACCAATTTGCTGGCGCTGAACGCCGCTATCGAAGCCGCCCGGGCCGGCGATGCCGGACGCGGGTTTGCGGTGGTGGCCGATGAAGTGCGCGCACTGGCCCATCGCACCCAGTCTTCGACCCAGGAGATCGAACAGATGATTGGCAATATCCGCCAGGACACCGAACACGCCGTGGCCGCCATGCACAGCAGCAGCGAGCGGGTACAGGCAACCTTGGGTGTGGCCCAGCGGTCGGGAGAGGCGTTGGCGGAGATTACCCGGTCGATTTCACAGATCAACGAGCGCAACTTGATGATTGCCAGCGCCACTGAAGAACAGGCGCTGGTGGCGCGAGAAGTGGATCGGAACCTGGTGGGGATTCGGAATTTGTCGCAGCAGGTATTGCAGGGGGCCTTGCATACGGAAACCGCGGGGCATGACCTGGCAGGGATGGCCGGAGCGCTGCATCAGACCGTGGCGCGGTTCAAGGTTTAACGGGGTGGCTTAGATCAAAAGCCAAAGCGCGGCAGCCATAGAGCCGACCGGTGTCGGGTCTGGTGTACTCGGTAAAAAATGTGGGAGGGGGCTTGCCCCCGATGAGGGGGTGTCAGTCACTTATTTGTTAACTGACCCGGCGCTATCGGGGGCAAGTCGAATCGTCGCACCGCCCCTCCCA
>NZ_JBMDIS010000108.1:0-19053 GCF_057808775.1 Pseudomonas sp. FG86
ATCGCCGATGGTAGTGTGGGGTTTCCCCATGTGAGAGTAGGTCATCGTCAAGATTGAATTCCGAAACCCCTGTTTGCTTGCGCAGACAGGGGTTTTGTCGTTTATGGGGAAAATAATAGGCCCGTACCGAGAGCATCCCCTGCATCCGCGGCCAAGCTAATTCGTTGTAGTGGTGGGCTTCGCGCAAGCGTTCATATTGCGAATGGGGTTCGCAACAACGGGCTAGCTGGCTACCACTGGTCGGTTTCACACTCAAAAAGAGGAAGTTTCGCACAAAGGCTTAAGATTTCACTCCATTTGGCCGAAAGCCTGACGAGCCATGCGTGCACCGAAATAGAGCGAACCGAGAGTCCGCCTATACCGTACATGGAATGTTCCACTCGGCACGCCCACCCTTTTGGCAAAAGAAGTCGATGAAATGAATCTTAAGTTCAGTCATAAAATTCTGTTGGCCGCGTCAGGCGTCGTGGTTCTGGCCTTCGCGTTATTCACGCTCTACAACGACTACCTGCAGCGCAGCACCATCAAGCAAAACCTGGAATCGTCCATCCAGCAATCCGGTGAACTTACCGCCAGCAGTGTGCAGAACTGGTTGAGTGGGCGAATACTCGTACTCGAAAACCTGGCGCAAAACGTTGCCCATCAAGGCAGTGGTGCGGACCTTCCGGGCTTGGTCGACCAACCTGCGCTCACTGCAAACTTCCAGTTCACTTATGTCGGCCAGACCAACGGCGTGTTCACACAGCGTCCGGATGCGAAAATGCCCGATGGTTACGACCCGCGTCAGCGGCCCTGGTACAAACAAGCCGTGGCTGCCGATAAGACCATGCTGACCCCGCCCTACATGGCGGCGGTGGGTGGGCAGATCGTGACCATCGCCATGCCGGTGAAAAAGAACGGCGAACTGCTGGGCGTCGTCGGCGGTGACCTGAGCCTGCAAACCCTGGTAAAGATTATCAACTCGGTGGACTTTGGCGGCATCGGTCATGCGTTCCTGGTCAGTGGCGATGGCCAGGTCATCGTCAGTCCCGACCAGGACCAAGTGATGAAGAACCTCAAGGACATCTACCCTGGCACCGGTGTACGTATCGAAAAGACTAACCAGGATGTGGTACTCAATGGGCAGGATCGCATTTTGGCGTTCACCCCTATCGGCGGCTTGCCAGGCGCAGACTGGTACATTGGCCTGTCGATCGATAAGGATAAGGCCTACGCCCCGTTGGGTAAATTCCGTACATCAGCGCTGATTGCCATGCTGATTGCGGTGGTGGCGATTGCGGTGCTCTTGAGCCTGCTGATCCAAGTCTTGCTGCGGCCCCTGACTACCATGGGCGTCGCCATGCAGGATATCGCCCAGGGCGAAGGCGACCTGACCCGTCGGCTGGACGTTACCAGCAAGGACGAGTTTGGCGAGGTAGGCAGTGCATTCAACCAATTCGTCGAGCGTATCCATGCCTCCATCTCCGAAGTGTCTTCGGCGACGCGCCAGGTGCATGACCTGTCCCAGCGTGTGATGGCGTCCTCCAACGCCTCGATCATCGGCTCCGACGAGCAGAGTGCGCGGACCAACAGCGTCGCGGCCGCCATTAACGAGCTGGGGGCCGCCACCCAGGAAATCGCACGTAACGCCGCCGATGCTTCGCAGCACGCCAGCGGTGCCAGCGAGCAGGCTGACGATGGGCGCAAAGTAGTGGAGCAAACCATCCTGGCGATGTCGGAACTGTCGCAAAAAATTAGCCAGTCCTGCACCCAGATCGAAACCCTGAACGCGAGCACCGACAACATCGGCCACATTCTCGATGTGATCAAAGGCATCTCCCAACAGACCAATCTGCTCGCGCTCAACGCTGCGATCGAAGCGGCGCGTGCCGGGGAAGCCGGTCGTGGATTTGCCGTGGTTGCCGATGAGGTGCGCAACCTGGCCCACCGCACCCAGGAGTCCGCGGAGGAGATCCACAAAATGATCACTTCGTTGCAAGTGGGCTCGCGTGAGGCGGTGACCACCATGAACGCCAGCCAGACCTCCAGCGAAGAGAGTGTCGAAGTGGCTAACCAGGCGGGTGAGCGCCTGATCAGCGTGACGCAGCGTATCGTTGAAATCGACGGCATGAACCAATCGGTCGCCGCCGCCACCGAAGAGCAGACCGCTGTTGTGGAAACCCTCAACGTCGACATCAATCAGATCAATCTGCTGAACCAACAAGGCGTGGCCAATCTCAACGAAACGTTGAAGGATTGCGATGCACTGTCCCAGCAGGCCAGCCGCTTGAAGCAATTGGTCGACAGCTTCAAGATCTGACCTTGATGGCATCGGAGCGAGGCTTCTCGCTCCTATTGCTTAGCCGAGCATCCGGCGCACGTTCTCCAGTGCGCTGTCGGCGAACCCTTGGATAAACCCTTCAAACTCAGCCTGCGGCATCTCGATGGGTTCGCCAATCAGGGTCCAGGTCGCCCGTGCGCTTCCGGCGCCAAGGGCCTCCACGCTCATCGCTGCCCACAAATGGGCCACGCCGAGGGTGTTGTAGATCGTGGTCCAGGTCATGCACATGGCCTTATCGTCATGGCTATTGAGTTGCTCCACGACGCAGTGGCCATCGTGAAAATACTTCGTGCGCAAAGCACCCACGCCAACACCGGTCATCTCGATGTGCGACAGGGCAGGAATGAAGGCATCAAAGCCTGCAAAGTGACCCACCACGTCCCACAGGCGAGCCGCCTCGCGGTTGACGATGACAGACGCCACCACGGGTGTGCCTTGGGGGTTGCGGATCAATGTATCGGGTTGCAGCGGTTTCATGAGGGGGTCCTGAAGCAGTTCAGAGAAAGCCGATGGCCTTGAGGTAGTCACAGCCCTTGCGCAGCAGCGCCGAGTTCTTGTCGGGATACTGCGTGCCCATTTTCTCTATGCCCGCACGGGCGTTGTCATGACGGATCATTGAGGTATCGCCGATGTCTTCATCCAGCCCCTCCAGGTAAAAGCCCAGCACGCCAAATAACGCGTTTTCAGGGCCCACCGTTCGCAGCGCACGCTGCCAGTGCGCAACGCTGACACGCTCAAACCGGTAGCCCACCTGGCTGAACACATCGAGGTAATGATCCCAGCTCAATGGCTGAGGGTTGTGCAGGTTGAATACGTTAAGCCCGGCATCAAAACGGCCGCAGTGGAATGCGAGAAATTGGGCGAAAAAGTCCACGGGCATCAGGTCGAAGTTCACCTCCAGGCGTGGGACCAGCCCCAGTTGCAACGACCCCTTGAGCATCAGCATCAAGCGATTTTTCTGTGGCTGGCAAATACCGTTGCGGCTGTTGAAACTGATATTTCCCGGACGATGAATGTTGACCCAGGCACCTTGTGTCGTCGCGTGCGCCAATAGCCGCTCGGCGACCCATTTGGACAAGTTATAGCCATTCTTGAGGTAGATCGGCGGGGTCGCCGCGGCTGGCGTTTCGAGCACATGCCCACGGGCGTCGATACTGCTGCATGCCGACAGTGTCGAGATGAAATTGAGGACCTTCTTGCAGCGGGTCTCACACAGGCGCAGGCACTCCAGCACTGGCTCGACGTTGTGTTTTGCCAGCGAGGCATAATCCATCACGTGATTGACCTGCGCCGCGTTGTGCACCAGAGCGCCATAGTCTTGGGCCAGAGACTCATACACCTCACCCGTCAGGCCCAGGCGAGGCCGACTGATGTCTGCGGCATATACCTGTACTCGGCTCAGGTCCAAATGTTCCAGGCGATACTCACTCAACGCCTGGGCGAACCGCGTCGCTGCCGGTTGGCCTGGCAGTTCACGCACCAGGCAGGCGACCTCTGTTGCACCGCCAGCCAGCAGGGCCTCGACGATATGCACGCCGATAAAGCTGTTGGCGCCTGTAACGATCACTTTGCGCGGATCACCCACGCGTTCATCGGACAGCACCTCGATCATCGGGTCTCGCAACGCATCCCGGACCGCCTGGCCGCACGGGGCATCCGGTAGCACAGCGTCCTCCATCAGCAGTGCGAGGGTGCGAATCGTCGGCATTTCAAAGAAGCGATTCAAGGGCAGGCTGCGGCCGAGTTGCTCACGCATCCGCAGCAGCAGCGTCGATAACAGGATGGAATGGCCACCCAGGTTGAAGAAGCTGTCATCCATCGAGAACGCCTCCACGGGTAACCGCAACAGTTCACTCCATAGTTCCGCCAGCTGCATTTGCAAGGGCGTCTGCGCTGCCTGGCCCTTGGTATTCGACGCAGGTTGAACGGGCAACGCGAGCAATGCCTGGCGATCGATTTTGCCGTTGCTGGAGTACGGCAGGTTGGGTAACTCGGTCCACACGTCGGGTTGCAGGTAATCCGGCAACCACTGTTGTGCATGCTGCTTCAGGTCGGCCATCGTGGCGCCCGGCTCCGGCTGAGCGACAATGCTGCGGATCCTGCGCTCACCATCAATCACCACCGCCACCTGGCGGAACAGTCGGCTGTTACGCAGGCACTCCTCGATTTCCTGGGGCTCGACCCGCACCCCGCGGATCTTCACCTGTGCATCTCGTCGCCCGCCCAGCTCGATACCGTCGGCGGTCCACTTCGCAAGATCGCCACTTCGGTAGGCCCGCAAGGTTTCCCCACTCGGCAACGCCAGCTCGATGAAAGGATCGTCATGTGCCTGCGTTGTGTCCAGGTACCCCAGGCCGACCCCTGGGCCGACGATGTACAGTTCGCCCATCACCTGCTCGTCCACGGGTTGCAGGTACTCGTCGAGGATCAGCACTTGGCTGTTGGCGATCGGGCGGCCCAGGTTGCGGTTGCCATCGGCGGGTTGCAAGGTTCGATGGGTGACCAGCACAGTGGCTTCGGTCGGTCCGTAGAGGTTATGCAACTGGCACTGCCCGGCCAATCGTTCGATCACATACGGCTCGCAGGCATCACCGCCAGTGAGCAGGTGCGAAAGGCCCAACGGTCGCGCCAATGGCAGAATGCTGAGCAGTGCCGGCGGCAGGAACGCATGACTGATGCGCTCTTGGCGGATCAGCTCCACCAGTTGTTGTGGATCACGCCGCTGTGCCTCGCTGGGAACGAACAACTGCGCACCGGCGATCAGGCCGGGGAAAATGTCCATCAGCGACGCATCGAAATTCAACGAGGCAAATTGCAGTACGCGACTTTGTTCGCTCAACTCCATGCAGCTGCCAAACCAGGCGGTGAAGTGGGCGAGGTTACCTTGGCTGAGCAGTACACCCTTGGGCCGGCCGGTGGTGCCCGAGGTGAAGAGCACCATGCACGGGGCATGGATGTCGGGATGCCGGACACCCAAGGGGTGGGAGGTATCTGGCTGGCTGACGGTGCTCACGTCCAGTGCGACGAAGCGCTCCCGCAGCGGATGCTGGCCGTCGTCCAGTAATACCTGGGCGCCAGCACTTTCCAGCATGGCTTGCTGGCGTTGCGGTGGATGGTCCGATGTGAGCGGCAGGTACACCGCGCCACAGCCCAGCACGGCAAGAATACTGGCATACAGCGCGGTGGATTTTTCCAGGCAAACGCCAACCACCGCTGGCGCCGCACGGCTCTCCAGCAGTGGGCCAAGCTGTTGCTGGATGGCTGACGCTCGAACCTGTAACTGCCGGTAAGTCACCACGTTGCCCGCAATGTTCAGGGCGGGCCGCTCGGCAAAGGCGAGAAGGCTGGCCCGCAACCGCTCGATCATCGGCACTTGGGCGGCCTGCAACAGGGCTGGCGCCGCTGTGCGATTAAACCGATGCAGGTACGCCAGCGTCTCCAGCGCTTGCAAGCCTTGCTCGGGCCACGTGTTGGCGCAGGCTTCGCTCGCAAGATGCCCAGGGTCGCGCGCGCGGCTGCTGACGTGCAAGGCCACCCATTCCAACAGCGCGTTCGTGGCCTGCCTGCGCAATCGTTGACCGTTTCCGCTGGGTTCTTCAGCGAGATCAATCGCAGCGATCAGGCGCCGGTTGTTCTCATAGCCGCGTAACTGCAGCGCAGGCAAACCGTTGTCGCCCACAGGGCCTATGCCCAGGCGCAAGCTGATGCGTGGGGGTTCGTGCAAATGGAGAGGCAAGGGCTGGCTGCCGTCTTCGATCACCAGGTCAGTCATTTCATCGCCAGACCGATGTCCGTATTGCTCCAGCACCTGCCTCACCGTACCCAATGCGGTACTGACACCGCCCCAGCCAATCGTCAGGCGCCTCATGCCGCTCTCCCGGCCAGCAACAGATAATCGTCCAGCGCCTGGGCGATGCTCGGTGTCTGCAGCAGCCCACTGTGGTGCAGGAACCCCATGATGTTGGCGATCAGCGGATGTTGGCGGGTGATGGGAAAGTCCAGTGCTTCTATCTCGGCCCTCAATGCACCGCGAGTGCTGGCGCTGACGTCCAGATGGTCAATCAGTTGAAGGTCGAAGGCTTTCTGCAGGTCATGGGTCAGGTAGTGCGCCAGGAACGTCGGCAGGGCTCGGGCAATACCGTCGCGATCATCCACGCTGGCCGCCTCCCAATAGAGGCGCACCAAGCGTGTCCAGAACTGTGCATGGCGCCCTTCGTCAAACAGGTGGTCGGCCATCAGTCCGCGGACAGATGACTTGACGCTCTCGTCGTTGGAAAACGCGGCGACGTCCTGGGTGACGGTATTTTCGGCGATGGCCACGCCGATCAGTTCCACGGCGTCGTGCAGGTGCGCCGGGGCCTGTGCCAGCGCCGCTGGCAAGGCTCGGCTCAGCTCGATCTCCCGTGGCAGATCGAGCGGCTGTATGCCGGTCATCGCCACGGTCTGTTGGAGGAAATCCAATGCCACCAGGGCGTGGTAATCCTCATCGACCACGACAGTCATCGCGTCGTAGCGGCACACGAGGGGGAAGGGCAGGGCGAAGCGGTTCTTGGCAATGCGGCGAGCGGTCTTGTCGACGATCTCGGTTTCGAAAATCACCACATCGTTGATGAATTTGTAGAAGCTTTGCACCAGCACAAAGTCGCGCCATTGCGGGCAATGTTCGAGAAAGGTCGCACAGAGCGCCAATGGCTGGCGGCACAGCGGATAGATCAGCTTGTCGTCGTTTTCCATTTGGCGGCGAGGGCGTGTGCGAATGGTTGCTCGACGCTCCCAGTCTTCGGCGATGGAGCGGTAGTTGGCGATGTTCATGGGCGCACCGTTTGCAACGAGGCCAGCACGTCGTCCCAGAGGATCATGCGGTTTTCCACGGCCCGGAGCGCGGTTTCAGCGGCCTGCGCCTGGCGGCGTGGGTCTGCGCCGACCAGGCGTTGAAGCAACTGTTGCGCCCCTGGCTCATGGCCTTGGGTATCCAGCTCAATGTGACGGTGGAGGTAATAGCCCAGGGTGGGCGCTCGGCGATGGATGACCTCGCTACCCCGCAGCAGGCGTTCGAACATGAACGGGATGACGCTTTCGCGGCCATGCAGGAAGGCGGCTGCCACACAATGGGTCGGTGCGTTCAAGGCAATGTGCAGCGTACTCTCGACGAAACGGGCTACGCCAGGTAGCACGTCGATGTGTTGCAACGCGGTATTGGCCTTCATGCCCTGGCGTTGCAGCGTAATGAAGGTGTCAATGGTGGCGGTGCTGGCGTCCACTTCGACCATGGCGTCGCGGTATAACTCGAAGTGGCTGCAATGACCTTGTCCCAGGCGCTCGTCCGATTCCTCGCCCAGCACAATCTCATTGATCAGGCGGGCGGCTTGCGGGTCGACGGGGGGAAGCCAGGGCAACTGCGTACAGGTCAAGTCTTGTTGAAGGCGTTTGGTGAGCGTCATGAAGTCCCATACCGCAAACACATGGCTTTTCATAAAAAGTTGTAACTTGTTGAGTGAAGTTATTTCTTCAAATAACGGATGGCTGCATAACTGCAGTTTTTTTTGCTCAAGTAACGTGTGATGCATGGTTGATGCCTATAAGTTGTTGCGACTGCTCTGAACACAGGGGGGGGCGTTTACGGCTTGGAAGTAGATAGGTAGCGTTTGGCCAAGCCCCGCCTGCAGGCGCGGAGTTACGTGGCCGGATGAAGTGGTTTTTTATTGGCGAAAGACAATAAGCCGATTGAGTGCCTGGATAAGCTTATAAGTGTATTAGTTGCTTATCTGGGGGCGGCATTTATTGTGGGTAAGTTGTTTTATCAAGGGTGGGAAGTTTCATGTCCCAGCGTTAATAGGCGCGTGTTGTTCCGGCTAAGAAGTGCCGGCGCGGGACGCTCCCCGATGGGAAGCGAGCCCCGCAGTGCATAGGGGGCAGGCGAGGTGCTGGAAAACCTTACGAATGGGGCGCTTCAAGGCCCTTGAGGTAGGTGGCGATTACCTCCATCCCGCGCATCAAGTGATTACGCAGTGTCAGGATGCTTTCGTCGATCTTCTTCTGTGCCACCAGCTTCAGCAGTTCGCGGTGATCTTCCTGGGAGGTCTCGCCCAGCCCCATCGCCTCGAGGTTGAAGCGCAGGAAGCGTTCCTCTTCATTCAAGCCATGCTCGACCAACTTGAGTAGCCGTTGATTCGGTGCCTTGCCGTACAGGGCCATGTGGAACAGGCGGTTGAGGCGCCCAATCTTGGTGTAGTCCTTCTCACGTTCCAAGGCATTGATGCAGGCCTCGGCCTCGGCAATGTCGGCGTCGGTGAGCAGGGGGATCGACAAGCGCAGCGCCTCGGATTCCAGCAGCATGCGCAGGGCGTAGGTTTCAGCTGAATTGTCTTCGATCAACGGCGCCACCACCGCGCCTTTGTGCGTCACCACATGCAACAGCGACTGTGCCTCCAACTGACGCAATGCCTCGCGCACGGGCATGCGGCTGACCCCGAACAGGCTGGCCAGCTCTTGCTGGCGCATGGCGGTACCGCATGGCAATCGACCATCAAGGATGGCATTGCGCAAGGTTTCTTCAATGACTGAACGAGCAAGATGAGCGGGAATAGGCCCGCTGACCTTAATGCTGCTCAAAGGGTTCGGCTTCTGCGTCACGGCTACGCTTTGCTCCTTCTTAGAAGAGGGATGGCTAATTGGATCCAATGCACACTAGAGCCTGCCTACAGGCTTGTCAAACGGGCAAGGTTTTCGGCTTGTAAGCGGCTAAACACGCTGATCACGGCACTCACAGTGTATTTTTGCGGCATCTTACAGAGGGCGCGGACGGGATGCTGCGTTGCTCTGGTCTATTCGTTGGCCTTCGCTGCCGGCGGGTTTTCGACGGTACATTCCTGTCTATCGATATTCACTAATGGTATTTAAAATGTCGTTCTTATATCTATAAAGTCACTCTCCTGTCCGACCGGGAGTGAACTCATGTCCGCCGCCTCTACTGTTCCAACAGTGACCCCTACTACCCAGCATTTCGAGGTCCGCCCATTACCCGGCAGCGTAGGCGCCGAGATCGTCGGCCTGGACCTGTCGCGCCCGGTCAACGACCAGGACTTCGCCCGCATCCACCGCGCGCACCTGGAGCACCATGTCGTCGTGTTCCGCGACCAACGTATCACCCCCCAACAGCAGATCGACTTCAGTCGCCGCTTCGGCGTGTTGCAGATTCACGTGCTCAAACAGTTCCTGCTGGCCAACCATCCGGAAATCCTGATCGTCTCCAACATCATCGAAAACGGCCAATCCATCGGCCTGGGCGACGCGGGTAAGTTCTGGCATTCGGACCTGTCCTATAAGGAGCTGCCCAGCCTCGGCTCGATGCTGCACGCCCAGGAGCTGCCTGCCGAAGGCGGTGACACCCTGTTTGCCGACATGCACAAAGCCTGGGACCAACTGCCTGGGCACCTGCGTGCAGCTGTCGAAGGCCGCAGTGCTGCGCATTCCTACACCGCGCGCTACAGCGAGACCAAGTTCGAAGGTAACTGGCGGCCGACGCTGACACCTGAGCAGCTCGCCCAGGTCGCGCAAGTGGTGCACCCGATCGTACGCACCCACCCGGAAAACGGCCGCAAGGCCCTGTTCGTCAGTGAAGGCTTCACCACGCACATCGTCGGTTTGCCGGAGGACGAAAGCCGCGATTTGCTGGCCCAGCTCTACGCCCATAGCGTGCTGCCGGAAAATATCTACCGCCACCAATGGCAGCCCCACGACCTGGTGTTCTGGGACAACCGTTCGTTGATCCACCTGGCCGCCGGCTGCCCCAGCCATCTACGCCGCAAGCTGTACCGCACCACCATCCAGGGCGACGCGCCTTTCTGATTCGGAGCATGACCATGTCCAGGAACATTCCATTTGCACGGCTGGCGGCGACCGTCGGCCTTGGTGTCAGTCTGTTGGCGGGCAGCCTGGTTGCTCCGACGGCTGCCCAGGCCGAAGGCGAGATCCGCATTGCCGAACAGTTCGGTATCGTCTACCTGCTGCTTAACGTGGTGCGCGACCAGAATTTGATCGAAAAATACGGCAAGCAGGAAGGCCTCGACATCAAGGTCGATTGGACCCAGCTGTCCGGCGGCGCGGCGGTCAACGACGCGCTGCTCTCTGGCTCTATCGATATCGCCGGTGCTGGCGTTGGCCCACTGCTGACCATCTGGGACCGTACCCACGGCAAACAGAACGTCAAGGCCGTGGCGTCCCTGGGCAACTTCCCGTACTACCTGGTGAGCAACAACCCCAAGGTCAAGACTATCGCCGACTTCACCGACAAAGATCGCATCGCCGTCCCGGCCGTGGGTGTTTCGGTACAGTCGCGTTTCCTGCAATACGCCGCCGCCAAGCAGTGGGGCGACAAGGAATTCAATCGCCTCGACAAGTACACCGTTGCCGTCCCGCACCCTGACGCCACCGCTGCGTTGATTGCCGGCGGTACCGAGTTGACCGGGCACTTCTCTAACCCGCCGTTCCAGGACCAGGCGCTGGCCAACCCCAACGTGCATGTGGTGTTGAACACCTATGACCTGCTGGGGCCGAATTCGCCGACCGTGCTGTTCGCCACCGAAAAATTCCGCAACGACAACCCCAAGACCTACAAGGCGTTTGTCGAGGCGTTGACCGAAGCCGCGCAGTTTGCCCAGAACGACAAAGGTGCCGCTGCCGACACCTACATCCGCGTGACCAAGGCCAAGATCGACCGTACCGAACTGCTGAAAATCATCGACAACCCGCAGTTCGAGTTCAGCGTTACACCGAAAAATACCTACCCGCTGGCGGAATTCCTCTACCGCGTCGGCGCCATCAAGAACAAGCCGGAATCGTGGAAGGACTACTTCTTCCAGGACGCCAAGCCCCTGCAAGGAAGTTGAGATGAACGCGCTCTTGCAAGGCCACACGGCCAGCAACCTGCATACCACCGCTCCGTTGCTCGCGGTGGACAACGTCAGCCTGGAATACCGTACTCCCGAGCGCGTGGTGCGGGCCACGCACCAGGTCAGTTTCGAGATCGACCCGGCCGACCGCTACGTGTTGCTCGGCCCGTCGGGCTGCGGCAAATCTACCTTGCTCAAGTCCATCGCGGGGTTTATCAAACCCTGCGAAGGTGAAATTCGCCTGCTGGGGCAAAAGGTCGAACAGCCGGGCCCTGACCGCATCGTGGTGTTCCAGGAGTTCGACCAGTTGCCGCCGTGGAAAACCGTCAAGCAGAACGTGATGTTTCCGCTGCTGGCGTCGAAAACGCTACCGCGTCGGGAAGCCGAAGAGCGGGCGTTGCACTACCTCGACAAAGTCGGCCTCAGCGCCTTTGCCGACGCTTACCCGCACACGCTTTCCGGCGGTATGAAAGCCCGCGTGGCCATCGCTCGCGCCCTGGCCATGCAGCCGAAGATCCTGCTGATGGACGAACCCTTCGCCGCCCTCGACGCCCTGACCCGGCGCAAGATGCAGGAAGAATTGCTGCTGCTGTGGGAGGAGGTGCGTTTCACCCTGCTGTTCGTCACCCACTCCATCGAAGAAGCCCTGGTGGTGGGCAATCGCATCCTATTGCTGTCCCCCCATCCCGGGCGCGTGCGCGCGGAAATCCACAGCCATCAATACAACCTGCACAGCCTCGGCGGCGTGGAGTTCCAGGCGTCGGCGCGGCGCATTCATCGCCTGCTGTTCGATGAAGCGCCCGAGGCCGAACGTGAGTTGGGTTTCGCCGACATCCGCATCGCTTACTAAGAGGGCAGCCCAATGCGCCAGGAATACGAAATTACCCTTGAGCCGCTGCTCAGCGTCCCCGTGGAGCGCGAACTGCCCCTGCGCCAACGCCTGTGGCAACAAGGCTGGCTGCGCAAGGGCCTGATCCTGATCGTGCTTGCGATCCTGTGGGAAGCCGTCGCGCGCTACCAGAACAACGACCTGCTGCTGCCGAGTTTCCTGCAGACCTTTCACGCGCTCTATGACGGCCTGCTCAGTGGCGAACTGCTGAGCAAGGTGAGCATCTCGCTGGTGGTATTGATCAAGGGCTACCTGATCGGCATCGTGCTGGCGTTTGCCCTGACCACCCTCGCGGTGTCGACGCAATTGGGGCGCGACCTGCTGAGCACCCTGACCTCAATGTTCAACCCCTTGCCGGCCATTGCCCTGTTACCGCTGGCGCTGCTGTGGTTCGGCCTGGGCCAGAACAGCCTGATCTTCGTGCTGGTGCATTCGGTGTTGTGGGCTCTGGCGCTCAACACCTATTCGGGGTTCCTCGGCGTTTCCGAAACCCTGCGCATGGCCGGCCGCAACTATGGCCTCAAGGGCATGCGCTTTGTGCTGTTCATCCTGATCCCGGCAGCGCTGCCGTCGATTCTCGCCGGCCTCAAGATCGGCTGGGCATTCGCCTGGCGCACGCTGATCGCTGCCGAGTTGGTGTTTGGTGCAACAAGCGGCAAGGGGGGGCTGGGCTGGTACATCTTCCAGAACCGTAATGAGCTGTACACCGACAAGGTATTTGCCGGGTTGGCGGTGGTGATCCTGATCGGGTTGTTAGTGGAAAACCTGGTGTTCGACACCTTCGAGCGGCTCACCGTGAAACGCTGGGGCATGCAGCGCTGATACGCCCATGCTGCTACGATTGCGGCCAGTTCACTCCCGACTGATCACGAGTGCTTGGCATGCAACTACCAGACATGAACCTGCTGGTCGCCCTCGACGCTTTGCTCGACGAGGGCAGCGTGGTGGGCGCCGCGCGGCGGATGAACCTCAGCCCGGCGGCCATGAGTCGCACGCTCACGCGCATTCGCGAGGCAGTGGGTGACCCGATCCTGGTGCGTGCCGGGCGCGGCCTGGTGCCGACGCCCAAGGCGCTGGAACTGCAAGGCCAAGTGCGCAATGTGGTGGAGCAGGCGGCGCTGTTGTTTCGTTCGGCGGACCAAGTGGACTTGAGCACCCTGCGCCGCCGTTTCAGCGTGCGTGCCAATGACTTCTTCATCGGCGTATACGGCGGACGCCTGTTCGACACCATGGAGCGCATGGCGCCCCTGTGCGAGCTGTGCTTCGTACCGGAAGGCGACACCGACGACGAGGCGCTGCGCGAAGGGCGTCTGGACCTGCGGGTGAGCAATACCATGCCCTCCAGTCCCGAGGTCAAGGTGCAGAACCTGTTCTCCACCACCTTCGTCGGCCTGGCGCGGGAAGACCACCCGTTGTTCGATGAAGACATCACCGCTGCGCGTTTCGCCAGTTATTCCCATATCAGCATTTCCCGGCGCGGCATCGCTCGCGGGCCGATCGACACCGCCCTGAATGCCCAGGGCCTGGAGCGCCGCGTGGCGATGATCGCCCCAGGCTTTCATGGTGCGATGTTCATGCTGCCCGACTCCGACCTGATCCTGCCGGTGCCCAAGGAAGCGCTCTACAGCGCCAATCGCTTGAAATTGCCGCTGCGTGCATTCGCCTTGCCGATTTCGTTGCCGACCCTGGTCCTGGCTCAATCCTGGCATCCGCGCTTCGACAAAGACCCGGCCCACAAATGGCTGCGCGAGACGATGCGCGAAAGTTGCCACGCCACCTGGCTGGAAGCGCAGCCGACCTGATTTGTACGTCATGCACAGTCAAATGTGGGAGGGGGCTTGCCCCCGATTGCGGTGGATCAGATAGAAAATCTGTATCTGGCACAGCAATCGGGGGCAAGCCCCCTCCCACAAGGGTTCTGTGGTGAATTCAGGATTGCGCCTGGTGCACTTATACCCTGCCAACATGTAACTTTTTGTCATGGATGTGCCTGATTAAACTGCTCGGGTATTTCTAATCCCGAGTTACCTGTACATGACTTCCCTCGCTGCCCCCTCCCTTGCGGCCGCAGCCAAACCCACGGCCATCACCCCGCCTGTATTTGGCCCGCGCATCATCATCGGCCTGGTCGGCGTGTTGCTGGCGGTGCTGGTGTCCGGTCTCAACGAGATGGTCACCAAGGTGGCCCTCGCGGATATTCGCGGTGCGCTGTACATCGGTTTTGATGAAGGCACCTGGCTGGTCGCCGCCTACACCGCCACTTCCGTGTCGGCCATGGCCTTCGCGCCTTGGTGTTCGGTGACGTTTTCCCTGCGCCGTTTCACCCTGTGCGCGATCGCTCTGTTCACTGTGCTGGGCATCCTGTGCCCCTTCGCGCCGAACTACCAAAGCCTGCTGCTGCTGCGCACCGTCCAGGGCCTGGCGGGTGGGGCGTTGCCGCCGATGCTGATGACCGTGGCGCTGCGCTTCCTGCCGGCCAACGTCAAGCTGTATGGCTTGGCCGGTTACGCGCTCACCGCCACGTTCGGCCCGAGCCTGGGCACGCCGTTGGCGGCGCTGTGGACCGAGTATGTCGGCTGGCAGTGGGCGTTCTGGCAGATCGTCGGGCCGTGCCTGCTGGCGATGGCCGCCGTGGCCTACGGCCTGCCACAAGACCCGCTGCGCCTGGAGCGCCTCAAGCAGTTCAACTGGCGCGGCCTGCTGCTGGGGTTCCCGGCGATCTGCATGCTGGTGATCGGCCTGTTGCAGGGCAATCGCCTGGACTGGTTCGAGTCGGGCCTGATCACCTTCCTGCTGTGTGGCGGCACGGTGTTGCTGGTGCTGTTCCTGCTCAATGAATGGTCGCAGCCAATACCGTTCTTTAAATTGCAGATGCTTGGCCTGCGCAACCTGTCGTTTGCCCTGATCGTGCTGGCCGGGGTGTTGATG
The DNA here is from genome assembly GCF_057808775.1 of Pseudomonas sp. FG86. Classification (NCBI taxonomy): domain Bacteria; kingdom Pseudomonadati; phylum Pseudomonadota; class Gammaproteobacteria; order Pseudomonadales; family Pseudomonadaceae; genus Pseudomonas; species Pseudomonas sp. FG86. The sequence goes on from NZ_JBMDIS010000108.1 coordinate 15,029, forward strand.
GTGCTGACCTCGGTGATCATCATCCCGTCGAGTTTCCTCGCCCAGGTCCAGGGTTATCGGCCCCTGCAAACCGCGCCGCTGATGCTGCTGATGGCGCTGCCGCAATTGATTGCGCTGCCGCTGGTGGCGGCGTTGTGCAACCTGCGTTGGGTCGATTGCCGCTGGGTGCTGGGCATCGGGCTGGGCATGTTGGTGCTGTCCTGCCTGGGCAGCACGCACTTGACCTCGGCGTGGATTCGCGACGACTTCTACGGCCTGTACCTGCTGCAAATCTTCGGGCAGCCCATGGCGGTGTTGCCGTTGCTGATGCTCTCCACCGGCAGCATCCAACCGGCGGATGGGCCGTTTGCCTCGGCCTGGTTCAACACCGTCAAAGGCCTGGCCGCCGTGATTGCCACCGGCGTGCTGGATGCACTGACCACCCAGCGCCTGCACTTTCACTCGACCATGCTGGTGGACCGCCTGGGCAACTCGCCCCTGGCCGATGGCGACGCGTCGGGGCTTGCCCACCGCCTGCACGAGCAGGCCGTAGTGCTCACGTCTTCGGATCTCTATTCCGTCATGGCCGCTGTTGCGGCGGCGTTGATCCTGCTGATTTTCTGGATGCCCACGCGGATTTTTCCGCCTCGCGCACCGACCTAGCCACAAGGACTTCTCATGAAACGCAAAGACAAAATAGCCGTCTCTGTCATCGTCGTATTCGCCGTCGGCGTGTTGGTGTACCTGGTCGCGCCGGGGCTACTGGGCAACAAGCGCCAAGCCACCAACGACGCCTTCGTTGCCGCCGACTTCACCCTAGTGGCGCCGCGCGTGGCCGGTTTTATCAAGGAGGTGCTGGTGGAAGACAACCAGCGCGTCAAGGCCGGCCAGTTGCTGGCGCTGATCGACGACCGTGATTTTCGCGCCGCCGCCCAGGCCGCCGATGCCGACACTTTGGTCGCCCAGGCCCAGCTGAAAAACGCCAGCGCGACCCTGGAACGTCAAAGCTCGGTGATCGCCCAGGCCCAGGCCACCGTGGCGGCAGACCGTGCCGAAGTGGCCTTCGCCGAACACGAACTGAACCGCTACAACCACCTCGCCGGTGTGGGCGCGGGTACTGTGCAGAACGCCCAGCAAGCCAAGACCCGTATTGACCAGGCCAACGCACGCCTGGCCAGTGCCACGGCGGTGCTGGCGGCCGAACGCAAGCAGGTGGAAATCCTCACGGCCCAGCGCGACGCCGCCGAGGGGGGGCTCAAGCGCGCCCAGGCCGCTTTGGAAATGGCCAGCTATCAGCTGTCCTACACGCGCATCGTCGCGCCGGTGGATGGCATGGTCGGCGAGCGCGCGGTGCGGGTGGGCGCCTATGTGACGCCGGGCAGCAAGATCCTCGCGGTGGTGCCGTTGGCCGAGGCCTACGTGGTGGCCAACTTCCAGGAAACCCAGCTTTACCATATGCACGCTGGCCAAGCCGTGCAGGTACGTGTCGACAGCCTCGACGGCGAGTTGCTCAACGGCCACCTGGAAAGCCTGGCGCCTGCGACCGGGGTGACGTTCGCCTCGGTCAAACCGGATAACGCCACCGGTAACTTCACCAAGGTGGTGCAGCGCATCCCGGTGAAGATCGTCCTCGAACCGAATCAGCCGCTGACCGAGCGCCTGCGGGTCGGCATGTCGGTGGAAGCCAGCGTCGACACCCAGCCGGTCACGCAGCCGCGTGAGGTGGCCCAGCAATGAGATCGTTTGCCTGGCTCACCTTAAGCCTGCTCAGCCTGGGCGCCTGCACCGTCGGCCCGGATTTCCAACGGCCCCAGGGCCCTCACGTCACGCAATGGAATGAGCCCCAAGGTCGTCAGGCCGCCAGCCGCGCGGTCACTGGCCCGCTGGAGGAGCGCTGGTGGGACGTGTTCCACGACGAGCAACTCTCGGCCCTGACGCGTCGTGCCCTCACCGATAACCTCGACCTGAAACTGGCCAGCAGTCGCTTGCAACAAAGTCGCGCCGTGCGCCAGGTGACGACCGCCGAGCGTTACCCCCGTGTCGATGCAACAGGGGCTTACCAGCGCAAACGCAATAGCGGCGAAGGTTTGAACGACCCCTCCGGCGAGAACGGCCGTTCGGCGTTCAACCAATGGGACGCAGGCTTCTCCGCCTCCTGGGAGCTGGATTTCTGGGGGCGGGTCAAACGCGAAACCGAAGCCGCCGACGCCACCCTGCAAGTCGCCGAAAACGACCGTCGCGCCGTCTTGCTGTCGGTGCTGGCCGAGACCGCCCAGGACTACATCCAACTGCGCGGCGTGCAAAATACCCGTGCTGTCACCGAGCAAAACCTCGACGTCGCTCGCCACAGCCTCAAGCTCTCGCAACTGCGCCTGGCCGACGGCGTGGCCACCGACCTGGACGTGGCCGAAGCCGCCGCCCAGGTCGCGGCCATCGAAGCGCGCCTGCCGGATTTGCAACAGCGCCAGGACCAGTTGATCAACGCCCTCAGCCTGTTGATGGGTGAGCCGCCGCAAGCCCTGCATGCACAATTGTCCAAGGATGCTGCGGTGCCGCAGACCCAACGCCAGGTCGCCATCGGCCTGCCCTCGGAACTCGCCGAGCGCCGCCCGGACATCCGCCAGGCCGAGGCCCGCCTGCACGCCGCGACCGCCAGCATCGGTGTGGCCAAGGGCGACTTTTACCCGCGCATCACCTTGTCCGGCAGCCTCGGCTCCCAGGCCATGCAACTGTCGGATTTCGGCTCCTGGGGCTCCCGTGCGTTTGCCTTCGGCCCGCAATTGAGCCTGCCGCTGTTCAACGGCGGGCGCCTGCAAGGCATGTTGAACCTGCGCGAAGCCCAGCAACAGGAAGCGGCGCTGGCCTATCAGCAAACCGTGCTGCGCGCCTGGCATGAGATCGACGATCAACTGACCCGCTACAACGCCAGCCAATTACGCCGCGACAGCCTGGCCGAAGCCGTGCGCCAGAACCAGATCGCCCTGACCACCGCGCAGCATCAGTACGTCGAGGGCGTGGTGGATTTCGTCAACGTACTCACGGTGCAAGGTGCACTGCTGGCCACGCAGGAGCAGTGGGTGGAGAGTTCTACCGGGGTGTCGTTGGCGATGGTGGGGTTGTATAAAGCGCTGGGTGGGGGCTGGGAGTCGGTGTATCCGCTGGTGCAGGCTCAGCGCTGAAAATTGGACTATCCGATGTATGACGGTTCTTGATTTTTGCTGCAATCATCTTTGGTAAGCCATGATTGTTAAGCTTTCAGGCCGATTATTTCCTGTGAGCTTTTCTGATGTCGGTCATCGAAAATCCCTACGCCCCTCCGCAAGCTGATTTAGGCAGCCCATCCACCGTAAGCCAACCCACGTTCTTCGTGGTCGCGCCGCGCAAGCTGGTACTGATGGTGTTGCTGTCCCAAGGTTTTTATCTCTTCTATTGGTGCTACCAGCAGTGGGCCTGCTATCGGCGGGCTACTGGCGCAAAGGTGCTGCCGCTGGTGCGAGCGTTCTTCTCGGTGCTTTTTCTGTATTCGCTGGTGATGAAAATCAGGCAGAAACTGGTGCTTGACGGTACGACCTATCGCTGGTGGCCGCGAGCCACGGCGCTGGGGCTTATTGCGTGTGGGTTGTTACCCTTTACCTACCTTTTTTTCGTTACAGCCATGACTGCAATGAAGTTGGGCGTGTGCTTGATGATCGTGCAGATATCGCTGTTCGTGCAGGTGCAAGGCGCGGTGAACCTGATCGAGGGCGACACACAGGGCGAGGCGAACAATCGGCTGACTTGGGCTAACGCAATCTGGATCGTGTTCGGGCTGGGCATGTGGAGCCTGGGCTTTATAGGGGCGTTTCACGAGCAAGGGCTGTCGTGATTGTTTGTCAGGTGCCCAGTGTCCCGGTGATCCGACCCTGAAGTGTTGGACGCCTTCTACGCCTGCCAAGTGTGAGCCCCGTCTTCTACAGGGCTCAACACTTAGGGAAGCGCCTGTCTTTATAATGCGAACCTTCCGACATTCGCCACGGATAGCAACTCTTTACTCTCTGTGACTTCGC